>JBOGJX010000232.1:0-5044 GCA_050745285.1 Terriglobia bacterium | reverse complement strand
GCATGAAACTTCCCGTGGGCGACGGCCTCTGGCCGGCCTTCTGGCTGCTCGGAACGGCGGGAAGGTGGCCCGCCGGCGGGGAGATCGACGTCATGGAAAACGTTCCAGCGGCGGCCGGCCTTGGGCCCACAAGCATCGCGTCGACGCTTAACGGGCCGGACTCGAAAAAAACCCTCTACAGTGTCGATAGGCATTTTACTTTCCCCGGGAGCGGAAGGGTGGATGATACGAACCCGCTGACCGCCAACTGCCAGTATCACGTCTACGGAGTCATTTGGTCTCCCTTCATGATCCAGTTCTACGTGGATAATTGGCGCCGGCCCTTCTATATCCGGACGGCGAGCGACCTGCCCGCCGGAGGAAAGTGGGTGTTCAATCGTCCCAATCACTTTTATGTCCTCTTGAATTTGGCCGTTGGCGGCAAGTGGCCCGGCAATCCGAGCCCAGCCACGCCGAGTCCGGCAGAGGCGCTCGTGGACTATGTTCGCGTCTATCGGTCCGCGCCGGCGCCCGGTCCTAACATGTCAGCAGGTCCCATCACGGTTAAGGCCGGGGAAACCGCTAGCAGCACCATCCATCTCACTTCCATCGCGGGCGCCGGCCGCGACTATCTGGCCTGCTCCAAAACGCCCCAGAACACAACCTGCTCGATCAATACGGGTGACCCGCTCAGCTCTTCGGTGGTTGACTTCAGCTCCAGATCAACAGGAACCGCCACTGTCACCGTAACCACCCAGGCTCGCTCACCTGGCGGCGGAGATCACATTGGCGCGCAGCCCGGCAGTTATGGCTTAACCGTTACCGCTTATACGGTAAGCGGGGATCGCTCCGCCATCCGCATTCACCTGACGGTAAACTGACAGGCTCCAATTTAGCCAATGGTGTTTCTTGAGCGTCCGGGTAAAACCGCGGCCAGCCTCACAATTTTCCCCAGCACGACCGCGTGGCGCGCACCGGTGACCGCCGGAAGGTTGCCGGGCAGACCGCGAAGCGTCCGGTCGGCGAGGAGGGCAAATGCCATGGCTTCCTTGGCATCCACCGGCAAGCCAAAGTGGTCGGACGTCTGGAGGGTGAGATCTGGCAGAAGTTCGCCCAGGCGTTGCATGAGAAACCGGTTGTGCGCGCCGCCGCCCGAGACAATCAGGCGGTGAAAAACCCCGCGCCGGAAAACAAACCGGGTGATAGCCTGGGCGGCGGATCGCGCGGTGAGCTCAGTGGCCGTGCGGAGCAGATCCTGCGGTCTTGCGCTTCGCCGGGCCAGGAAGTAATGCTCCAGAAATTCGCCGCCAAATTGTTCGCGGCCTGCGCTCTTTGGCGGTTTCCGGTGAAAGAAGCTCATGCGTAGAATATTGGCTAGCAACGGCTCAATGACTTTACCGCGCCTTGCCCATTCGCCGCCGGCGTCGAATGCTTTAGCGCCGCGCGTGAAACGGCGTACCAGACCGTCAATCACCATGTTGGCCGGGCCGGTATCGAACCCAAAAACATCCTCGACCCGTGCGCCAGCGGGAATCGCCGTAATGTTAGCGATGCCTCCGAGGTTCAAGGCAATAGACCCGAGTTTGGCGTCCCGCAGCAGAAGATAATCCACCATCGGCACGAGGGGCGCGCCCTGGCCCCCGGCCGCCATGTCCGCGACCCGGAAGTCGGCAACAACCGGGGCGCCGGTCCGCTCGGCAATGACAGCAGCCTCGCCGATCTGCAAGGTGCTCGCTGAGTGGAGTCCCAGGCTCCGGGTGCGGCCTGTTGTAACGTGCCCCTCATGAAACACAGTTTGCCCGTGGGAGCCAACGACCGTGAGTTTGCGCGCGGGCACCCGACCCTTGCGGCGGACCGCGCGCGCGGCCTCAGCAAACAGCCCGCCAAGCACAAAATTAAGGCGGCTGATTTGAGCCGTGGTTACGAACGCGCCACCTGCCATGTGCGCTAACTCCGCGCGGACGGCAGCGGAGTAGGGAAGGGTGATAAAACTCCGCAGTCGCAGCGCGGGCTTCGTCGATGTCCCGCTGATTTCGACCAGCGCGGCGTCAATGCCATCCATCGAAGTTCCGGACATCAATCCCACGGCCCAACGCGTCGAGTTGCTGTTCATGACAAATCCCGTGGGCCTTCCCTGGGGCGAGCGCCGCTCCCTCTACAAGACATGGCCGCCGTTTGTGCCGGGGCGCTCCGCTATTTTGGACAGCCTTGTGCCATGTCGTGCTCCTACGAAGGACGGCGCAACCTATCTATTTTGAACTACGCTTCTGGCTGTATTCATGACAACTGCCGCTTAAGCTCGGCGAGGAGATTGAGGGCATCGAGAGGTTTCATGTTGTCGAGATCGGCCTGTTCGATGGCGCGAACCACGTCGGCGTTGAGCGGCGTAAAAATAGTGAGTTGCACGGGGCCGCGCTTGGGAGCGCCATCCGAATGCGCGATCAGCCGCTCGCTCACGGTATGCTCACTCTGCTCGTGCCGCTCGAGAATCTCACGCGCCCGCTCGATCACGCCAGGTGGCAACCCCGCGAGGCGCGCCACCTCCACGCCATAGCTCTTGTCGGCGCTTCCTGGCTCAACCTTGCGTAAAAAAAGGATGTTCGAGCCAGATTCCTTTACCGAGACGTGGTAATTCTTGATGCCCGGCAGCAGATCCGCGAGCTCCGTCAGCTCGTGGTAGTGCGTGGCAAAGAGCGTCTTTGCACGGGTATGAGTTTGCAAGTGCTCGACCACGGCCCAGGCGATGGCGAGCCCGTCAAATGTGGCCGTTCCGCGCCCGACTTCGTCAAGCAGCACCAGGCTCTGGGGCGTGGCCGTGTTCAGGATTCCCGCCGCCTCGGTCATTTCCACCATGAAGGTGGAGCGGCCTTGGGCAAGGTTGTCCGACGCGCCGATGCGGGTGAAAATGCGGTCAAGAACGGGCAGGCGGGCCTTGGCGGCGGGGACGAAGCCGCCGGCCTGCGCCATCAGCGCGATCAGGGCCGTCTGGCGAAGATAGGTGGATTTCCCGCCCATGTTGGGGCCGGTGATGATCAGGATGCGGTCAGTTGAAGTATTCAAGTAAAGATCGTTGGGAATGAACGGCCCGCTCTGGTTTTGCGCGGCGATGTGCTCGATCACCGGATGACGGCCTTGGATAATTTCAAAGTCACCTTCGCTCGACAGTTCAGGCCGGTGGAAGTTGCGCTCCGCGGCCAGCCAAGCGAAACAAGCGAGCACATCAAGCTCCGCCAGGCGCGCCGCGGACTCGCGAATGCGTTTTGATTCAGCGCCCACGCGGCGGCGAATTTCAACGAAGAGCTCGCGCTCGATGGATTGACGTTTCTCCTCCGCGTCGAGGATTTTAATCTCAAGCTCTTTAAGCTCCGGGGTGGTGAAGCGTTCGGCGTTCACCAGGGTCTGCTTCCGCTCATACTCGGCGGGAACCAGCCGCAGGTTGGATTTCGAAATTTCAATGTAATACCAGAAAACGTTATTGAAGCGGACCTTGAGGCTTTGAATGCCCGTGCGCTCGCGCTCGCGAGCTTCGATTTGCGCCACGAGGCGTTTGCTGCCCTGGCTCAGTTCGCGGAGATCGTCAAGGTCCGTGTTGAAGCCATGGCGGATCAGGTTGCCCTCGGTGAGGAACACGGGCGGCTCGGGATGAATGGATTCTTCGAGCAGACGGCATACGTCAGCCAGGTCATCCAGGTTCTCCCGCAAGCCCTGCAAGCGCTCCGATTGAAAGGGTTGAAGGCCGTTGCGCGCCTCGGGCAATCGGGTGAGGGAAAGCTTCAACGCCAGGAGATCTCGCGCGTTGGCAGTTTCAAGGGTGATCTTACTGAGCAGCCGTTCGAGGTCCTGAATATTACCGAGCGTGCGTCGCAATTCCTCGCGGGCGATGGTCTGTGCCGCCAGCTCGCTGACGGCCTCCCACCGGCTCTCGATTTCTTTTCGGTCGATGAAGGGCCGTAAAAGACGCTGCTTGAGCAGGCGCGCGCCGAAGGTGGTCATGCAATGGTCGAGGGTGGAGAGCAGCGTGGAATCCCGTGACGCGCCGAAGGCTGGCTCGATGACTTCCAGGTTGCGCAGCGTCGCGGGATCAAGAATCAGAAACTCCTGTTGCTGATAGAAGCGTAGTCCGTCGAGATGAAGAAGAGAGCCGCGCTGCGTCTCCCGGACATAATGCAGGATGGCCCCGGCAGCCGCGACGGCCAGCGCACGGTCCTCAAGGCCGTAACCTGCGAGCGTGGCAACATGGAAATGCTCGCGCAGCAGCCGGCCGCCGTAGTCTTCGTGGAAGACCCAGTCGTCAAGCGGCGTTCGCGTAACCGGGGAATCCCATCCTGCAGTCTGTAGGAACGGTGATTGTGGCATACCCGCAGGGCGCATTCCGTTGGTTGTAGTTGCGGCGTGCGGTTCCTCAGCCGGTGGGAGAAGGATCTCGCTTGGGCGCATCCGCTCAATCTCTTCGCGCAGACGGAGGGGGGAATCCGGTCCGGTGAATTCTGTGGCGCGAAAGTCGCCGGTCGAAAGGTCGGCGAAAGCAAGCCCCGCCCCGCCTTTGCGCTCGACGGCAGCGGCAAGATAATTATTGGCCCTGGGTTCGAGCGCTTCGGCGTTAATCGACGTCCCTGGTGAGACCACGCGCGTGACCTCGCGCTTCACCAGCTTCTGGGCGAAGCGGGGATCTTCGATCTGGTCGCAGATGGCGACGCGAAATCCCTTGCGCACCAGGCGCGCAATATATCCCTCGGCGGCGTGGTAGGGCACGCCACACATGGGGATGGCCTGGCCTTTTTCCTTGTTGCGCGAGGTGAGGGTGATCTGCAGCTCTTTCGCCGCCACGACGGCGTCGTCAAAGAACATCTCGTAAAAATCGCCCAGCCGGAAGAAGAGAAGGGCCGTCGGATGCCGCTCTTTAATCGAGCCGTACTGGCGCATTAATGGTGTGGAGAAGTCGGTCATAACGCTGAAGGTAGTCGAAACACATTATGCGGCGTGAGGGCTCAATTTGTAAATATCGCAGGGGTAGCCACGGCATGGAGTTTGTGCCGTGGGCTTTTGCCAATCCAAAGTCCCACGG
>JBOGJX010000231.1:0-12195 GCA_050745285.1 Terriglobia bacterium | reverse complement strand
GCGCAGCAAGCAGCGCCCCTACGAACACCGGGAAATAGAGTGGGATTAAATGAACCGCATCCTTGCCATCATCGAACGCGACCTGCGCATGTTCAAGCGCAGCCCCGCGTTGATTTTCGCCTCCCTGGTCCTTCCACTCGTGCAACTCGTCATCCTGGGCTACGCCTTCGGCGGCAACATCAAGCATCTGAAGGTCGGACTCGTAAATCAGGATCATGGGATGGCCGCGGTGAAACTCCGCGATATGCTAAACGCGGTTCAGGCAACCGCGCAGACTTTTACCACAGCGCCTTACCACGATCTCCACTCCGCGATGACGGACTTGCGCAACGGGCGGCTCAATGGGGTCATCAATATTCCGCCCCACTTTACCCGCGATACTCTTGCCCAGGTCGATCCGAAGATCGGCTTAATGGTGGATAATACGGATAATTTCAGCGCCAGCACGTTGGAAAGTACGTTGACTGGCGTGGTGGCTGACTACACTAAGAACGGCATCGCGCCCCGCATAACGCCCACGATCGCGCTTAAGACCGTGGAGCTCTACGGCTACACTCCTTACATCCAGTATTTCCTGCCCGCGGCCATCGCACTCTCGATTTTTATCACCGCCATGATCGGCGGCGGGATCATGTATATCGACGACAAGGCGCGCGGAGTGCACGAAGGCTACCTGGTCACGCCGATCAAGAAGATCGAGCTGATTCTCGGCTTCACCCTCGCCGGGTCGATGAAAGGTATCATGGCCGGGGTGATCCTGACCGTTTTTGGGACGCTCATCGCCGGCATTCCCAATCCCCTCGATCCCTGGCGGCTGGTCAAACTGTTCATCGTGATCGTGCCCACGTCCGTAGCTTTCATCAGCATGATGTTCCTGATGATGGTGCGGACGGAGGACCCGCTAGTGCCGAGGTCGATATTCGGCGTGCTCAACACGCTGTTGTTCTTTCCGAGCGGTGCGATCTACCCGATCACCGCCTTTCCCGAATGGATGCGATGGATTGCCATCGTCGACCCGTTTACCTATGCCATTCACGGGTTCAAGGCTTTGCTCCTAAAAAATACAGGATTTATGGCGATCACCGGAGACCTCGCATTCCTCGTCGTTTTTTCCACCATCATGATGGTCTCCGCCACGGCGCTGTTCCGGCGGACGCTTTAATTGGTAATTCCGCGTCGTGCCCTGAAAATTCGATTAGTGAGGACGGAAGGGCACGGCCGGTTTTCTCCAGATGGGGCGCGCCGGAAACGCCCTCACCCACCACTTCGTGGTCCCCCTCTGCCAAAGGGAGAGGGGGGTGCGGCGCTTACGGCATGGCTAAAGCCAGGCACTTCCGGATCACTTTTCATGCCTTGTGGGTGTTGCAACGCAACACGACCGGCTGCTAAAAAATTTGCGCCAGTCTTCGCGCCCTTCAGTACAATATCTTCCGGCAGCCTGGAACATGCCGTGCGGTGTCATATACTATAGACGGCGCGTATTTCACGCCTCGGAGCTGAACCACCATGACGTTACTCGATGCCAAGCCTCCCAAGCCCAAGAGGGGAATTTTCCGATACATTGCCCTACCGGTGCTGATCCTGATTATCATCGTTGTGGCCGGCCTTGTGACTTACAGCCTTTGGGACTACCCTGAGGAGCGCACTGTCTCGCGGTTTATGACCACGCTCGAGAAGGGCAATTTCCAGGAAGCCTATAAGCTGTGGCAACCCGCCGCCAGCTATCAATACATCGATTTCCTGCACGATTGGGGAGTGGAAGGCGACTACGGAAAAATCCGCAGTTTTGAGATTATTCACTCGAAATCCGAGGGATCGCACACCGTCCTGGTAATGGTCGAGGTCAACCACCGGGAGCCCTTGCTAGGGCTTATGGTGGATCGCAAGACGAAGGGGTTATCCTACCCCATCCCATTTTAGCGGGATGCAGCACGGCTATTGCCGGCCGCATCGTGAGTTGTAGCGCAGCGCGGCAGAGCCTCAACCAAACCAATGTCATCCTGAGCGAAGCGAAGGATCTGCTTCTGCTGGACGACTCCTTGGAAAAGCAGATTCTTCGCGGAGTTTACCGTGAGCCTCTTCGCTCCGCTCAGAGCGATTCGAAGAGGAGCGAATCGGCTCAGAATGACATGTTCTGGAATTCTTGCTAAAAAGCAAGAATTCACGACCTTGGCAATGCAGAGCGCAGAGTTTTGTTCTTAAAACTCTGCGGCCTTTCGCAATTTCATATGCACCAGCCAACGGTGTTTCGTGGCCGGAATTTTTCGGGAGGGAATATCGCGTGCGGAATAAATTAATCCTGGCAAGCCTCTGCTTAGCTCTCGGAGCGTTCGGCGCCGTGCAGATGTTGCGCGCTCAGCGTCCGGACGCAAGCGGGGTCATTCATCTCTCAACCAGCAAAGAGATCAGGCTGCCCGTTCCCGGCCATCCGCAAAAGACGAACAGCTTCCCGACGGTCCTGGCGCTAAGCCCTGGTGGCCGCTACCTTGCCATTCTCAATAATGGATACGGCACGGAGCAATCCTCCTATGACGAATCCATTGCCGTGCTCGATCTCACCACCAATCATCTGGTGGATTATCCCGACGCGCGGCTGCACCAGAATGCCCACCAGACATACTTCCTCGGGCTCGCCTTCGGCGCCGATGGCCAGCGGCTCTACGCCTCGTTTGCGTCACGGACAGACCCCATGGGACGCAGGCAGGGTGACACCGGAAACGGCATCGCCATTTACGGCTTTGACGGCGGCAAGCCTACACCGCAAGGATTCCTCAGGATTCCACTTCAACCCCTCAAGCAGCGTCAATTCCCCACCAAGGTTTCGCGGGCGGTCCCGGCGGGCAAGGCGGATCCTTACCCGGCTGGAATTGCCGTCGTAAAGAGCGGCACGAGTGAAAAACTGCTGGTGGCGGACAATCTGTCCGACGATGCTTTGCTACTGGACGCGGCGAGCGGAAAAATATTGCATCGGTTCGACCTCAGCCGCGGGCGCCACGTGCCCGCCACGTTCCCCTACGGAGTGGCCACCACGCCGGACGGGCGGCTGGGCTTCTGCACGCTCTGGAACGCTTCCGCGGTGGCCGAGCTCGACTTGCGTAGTGGCGAAGTGCTGCGCTGGATTCCGCTGCTGCGGCCAAGTCATCCGACCGCGCCCGGCTCGCATCCCTCCGCGCTGCTCTTGAGCCGGGACGGAAAATACCTCTTCGTCGCGCTCTCAAACCGCGACCGCGTGGCCGCCATCAACATTCAAAACGGCAAGCTCGCCGCCATGCTTTCAACCGATCTGCCCGGCGAGCAATACGGCGGCACTTACCCGAACGCTCTCGCCGAGAGCCACAACGGGAAGCTGCTCTTTGTGGCCGATGCTTCGGCGGACGCCGTAGCGGTCTATAAGACGGAGGACATTCGTGATCACGCCCATGCCGATGTAAACCCGGCGCTCATAAAGCCCGCTGGATTCATCCCCACGGAGTGGTACCCTACGGCGCTGGCGGTTCACGGAAGCTATCTTTTCATCGCCACTGGAAAGGGCGAGGGTACCACGGCTAATGCCCTGACTCCGGCCGGGGCCGCTCAGGAGATGAAGCGCATCCATCGTTCCTACATCTACATTGCGACGCTGCTCCACGGCTCCGTGGCGCGCGTAGGCATCCCGCAGATGGTTGCGGATCTCCCGGCCCTGACCAAGGAAGTCGAGACCAGCAACATGATGGGGCGCACGCTGGCAGCGATGCGCTTCGCCGCCGGGACGAACCCGATCAAGCACGTGATTTACATCATCAAGGAGAACCGCACCTACGACCAGATTTTTGGCGACCTGAAACCCGGCAACGGCGATCCAGCGCTCACGATGTGGGGTTGGAACATCACGCCGAACGAGCACAAGCTGGCGCTGCAATTCGGCGTGCTGGATAACTTTTACGTCAGCGGCGAAGTTTCCGGCAACGGCCACGTGTGGTCCATGGCGGCGATTGACAGCGACTACACGGAGAAAACCTGGCAAATCGCCTACCGCAGCTCGGAGCGTACCTATGATTACGAAGGCACGGTGCTCAACGATACTCCACTGGCCGAAGGCATTCCCGACGTTGATTCGCCCGGCACAAATTATATTTGGGCCGATGTGGCGCGGCACGGACTCACGCACCGGAATTACGCTGAGTTCATCGAAACGCACTGGTGTGGCGAGGGGCATCCAAAAGCAAGTTCGCCCAAGGAAGGCACGCCGCTGCCCGCGAGCGAGTCGTGCCCCAAGGATTTTGTGAATCAGGGCCAACCGCTGCCCTCGAACGTGGGGGACCCGCATGGCTCTGCAAGCCCCTGGCCATGGCCCATTCCGATGATCGCGGACGACCAGGCCACGATGTCCGAGCTCGTAGGGCACTTCGATCCGCGATACGCTGACTTCCGCCTGGATTATCCCGACCAGTTGCGCGCCGATGAATTCATGAATGAATTTCGCGCCTTCGTCAAGGCCCGCCAGTCAGGACACGGCACAGAGCTTCCGCAGTTCGTGATCCTGCGCCTCCCAGACGATCACACGGCGGGAACGCATCCGCGTATGCCGAAGCCCGAAGCCTCCGTGGCCGATAACGACCTCGCCGTGGGCCGCGTGGTGGATGCCGTTTCGCACAGCCCTTACTGGAATGACACGGCCATCTTTATTCTTGAAGATGACGCGCAGGACGGACCGGACCACGTGGACGCGCATCGCAGCACGGCGCTCGTAATCAGCAAGTACTCGCCCGGCTCGCGCGCTCACCCTCACGTGGAGAGCAACTTCTATACAACGGTCAATATGGTCCGGACGATGGAAGCGCTGCTCGGGCTGCCGCCCATGAATAATAACGATGCTCGCGCCGCGGTGATGGCGCCTCTCTTTACTGGTCCTGGCAACCAGGCGCCGTTCACCGCCGATTACCGGAATAAGAAGAATGGATTGATCTATGAGATGAACACGCCCAAGGAACCTGGGGTGAAGGAATCCGCCAAGATGGATTTCACCCACGCGGACGCCGCCAACTCCGCGGTGCTGAACCGAATCCTCTGGCGCGAGACCATGGGGAACTCTCCGATGCCCGCGCCCCGGCATACCGTGTTCCTGCCAGGCGAAGAGTAGCGCAGAGTTTTGCTTTTGAAACTCTGCGATATTTTTGCTGGGCAGCGGGAAGCATTTTATAGTAATACCAGGATAAGTAGCTTGTTGTGTCAGGGCATGGCTTTAGCCATGCCGCGGGGAGTGCTTTCCTTGATCAGGGCTTTAGACCCTGAGTCCCTCAGCGGCTGAAGCCGTCGTTCTTTCGCCATGTTTCGGCACGGCTAAAGCCATGCCCTGACACAACAATAATGCTGCTTAACCAAGCCTTGGGATAGAACTCCAGACCAACGTACCAGCAGGTCTCCGGAAAACAGATGACACTGGCAACCACCTGCATCGGCTTGGCAGAAATCGAACGCGCCCGCGACCGTCTTGCGGGATCGATTTTCCTCTCGCCGTGTCCGCATTCCGAAACTCTATCGCGGCTTACCGGCCAGCAAATTCATCTGAAGCTCGAAAACTTGCAGATGACGGGCGCCTTTAAGGAGCGCGGCGCGCTCAACAAACTGCTGATGCTCAGCAAGACGGAAGCGGCCGGCGGCGTAATCACAGCCAGCGCCGGCAATCATGCCCAGGGCGTTGCCTATCACGCTTCAAAACTAGGCATTGCGGCTCATATCGTCATGCCGCTGGCTACGCCCTTGGTAAAGGTGACGGCCACACGGAGCTATGGCGCCGAGGTGGTCCTGCACGGGGACAATTATGACGAGGCGCACGCCGAGGCCGTGCGGCGATGCGAAGAGCACGCTTACACCTTTGTGCACCCCTTTGACGACCCCGCAGTGATTGCGGGCCAGGGGACCATCGGCCTCGAATTGCTTAGCCAGGTGCCCGGTCTTGAGGCAGTGGTTGTTCCGATCGGCGGTGGCGGGCTGATTGGCGGCGTAGCGTGCGCGATTAAGGAGACCAAGCCCAGCGTCCGCGTTATCGGCGTGCAGACGGTGCGGCTGCCTTCGATGCAGGCCGCGGTGGCGAACCACATGCCCGTGACCATCGCTCCCGCCATCACCGTGGCCGACGGCATCGCGGTGCGGCGCGCGGGCGACCTTACGCTTCCGCTCGTGGAGCATTACGTCGATGAAATTGTGACCGTGGAGGAAGAGGACATTGCGAGCGCGATTCTCGTGCTGCTCGAACGCGAAAAGACGCTGGCCGAAGGCGCCGGCGCCACCGCCTTGGCGGCGCTGCTGCAAGGCAAAACACAGCTACGCAGCGAGCGCACGGCGGTGTTGGTCTGCGGAGGCAACATTGACGTGACGCTGCTCGCGCGCATCATCGAGCGCGGCCTGGTGAAGGATGGCCGCATGGTGCGCTTGCGCATTCATCTGCTCGACCGGTCCGGCGCCTTGCACGAGCTCACCCGCATCATTTCCGAGCACCGCGCCAACATCGTCGAGTTGCTGTTTGACCGCGCGTATTACGGCGTAAACCTGAGCGAAACGGTCATCGACGTGACGTTCGAGACCCGCGATCCAGGCCAGGTGAATGAGCTCCTCGCGGCGCTCACCGCCAACGGCTACAAACACGAAATGGTGCGGTGAGACGGATGTAGCTTTTCCCACGTTATTTGGAAAGCCCTAGCCTTCATTATTCACGAACATTCCAGGAAATGCGGAAGGGCACGGTTTCAACCGTGCCGTTAAAGCCTCTTCCCGATATCTCCTTTCGCGCCGCGCGCGGCGCGAAAAGAACAAACCATAAGGACTCGCCTGATTTGGCGGGGTTAAAACCCCGCCCTTCCGCGAGTGTGAATCGGTTCATGAATAATCCCATCGAGGGCAAGCAGCACTCCTATAGGTAATATCGTTCCTTGAGCTTGGCGGTTTCATAGGTCTTGCGCGCCGCGCGGACGGACTCAACCCCGGCAACCTCCGCCACGGGCACATCCCACCAGGACTCATAGCCCGGCACGTGAACGTTGTTGTCCACCTCAATCACAACCACCGTGGTGCGCGAATTCGACCGGGAATACTCGAGCGCCTTCTTCAACTCATCGTAGGTTGTGGCGCGCGTGGCTTCGGCGCCAAGGCTCGCCGCATTGGCTACAAAATCCACCCGGTTGATTTCTCCCTCGAGCTTGCCATTTTTCCGCGCGCGATAATGAGTGCCAAAGCCTTCACACCCAACCGAGCGGCTGAGTGAGCCAATGCTCTTAAACCCATGGCTATCAAGCAGGACAATATTGAGCTTGATTCCTTCCTGGACCGCGGTGTGAATCTCCTGCGCCATCATCATGTAAGAACCGTCGCCCACCATCACGAAGACCTCGCGGTCATGGTCCGCCATTTTTACTCCGAGGCCCCCCGCGATCTCGTATCCCATGCACGAATAGCCATACTCAAGGTGGTATTGCTTGGGATCGCGCGAGCGCCACAGCTTGTGCAAGTCTCCGGGCAGGCTACCCGCAGCGCAGACCACAACGTCTTTGGGTTGGGTAACGGCGTTGACCAAGCCGATCACCTCGCCCTGGCTCACCGGCGGACCGTGGCGCAAGCCGTAAATGCGATCGACTTCCTTTTCCCATTCCTCGTGAAAGCGCTCAACGTCCGCTTGAACTCGAGCGTCCACCTTGTAGTTTTTGAGCGCGCCCGCCAGTTCCTCCAGAGTGACCTTTGCGTCGCCCGTTAGCGCGAGGCCCGCATGCTTATGCGCGTCAAACTCCGCCACGTTGATGTTGACAAAGCGCACGTGGGGAGTTTGAAACGCGGTCTTCGACGCAGTAGTGAAATCGCTATAGCGCGTTCCCACGCCGATCACAAGGTCGGCCTCGCGGGCCATGATGTTTGCGCCCGGCGTCCCCGTCACGCCCACTGCGCCGAGGTTCTGCGGGTGGCTGAAGCAAAGCGATCCCTTCCCGGCCATGGTCTCACCCACGGGGATGCCCGTCGCGCGCGCGAAGTGGGCAAGCGCCTCGCTCGCTTCCGAGTAAATGACGCCGCCGCCTGCGATGATCAAGGGCCGCTGAGAAGCGCGGACCCGCGCCACGGCTTCGGCCAGAAGCGCCGCGTCCGCCCGGCACCGCGGAACCGCCCAGACTCGCTTCTCGAAGAACTGCGGCGGGAAATCAAACGCCTCGGCCTGCACGTCCTGAGGCATGCTCAGTGTAACCGCACCGGTCTCCGCCGGTGACGTGAGCACCCGCATAGCTTCGGGAAGCGCCGTGATCAACTGCTCCGAGCGCTCAATGCGATCCCAATAGCGCGACACCGGCTTGAAGCAATCGTTCACCGAAACGTCCTGCGTGGTGGGCCACTCGATTTGCTGCAACACAGGCGCCACGTTGCGGCGGGCAAAAATATCACCGGGAAGAAGCAGGACGGGCAGCCGGTTGACCGTGGCGGCGGCAGCGCCGGTTACCATGTTGGTAGCGCCGGGGCCAATCGATGTGGTGCAGGCAAGCGTTCGCAGGCGGTTGCTCATTTTGGCGAAGCCCGCCGCGGTGTGGACCATGGCCTGCTCGTTGCGGCAAAGAACGTAAGGGAAATCCTGGTGCTCAAACAGGGCCTCGCCGATTCCAGCCACGTTACCATGCCCGAAAATTCCGAAGCAGCCGGCGAAGAACGTAGCCTCTTTGCCATCCCGCGCCGTGAATTGCTGCTGGAGAAAACGAATCAGGGCTTGCGCTGTGGTCAGTTTTAGACCCATTGGGATAAGCCTCCCAGGAGGAAATTCAAATGATAATGCGCCGCAGGCGCTAATGTAGCGTCTTGGAAATGACTCGACAACGCGGACCGCCGGTAGCCACAGCACGACGTTTGTGCCGTGGGCCCTTCGATTTTGGATTTTTGGCGATTTCCCAAAAATCCAAAATGTCCAGGGCCTTTCGATGCCCAAACACTCACGGCACGAAAATCGTGCCGTGGCTACTACTCTCCAATCTCTTCAGCGCCCAGAGGCCGCCGCTACAGCGCCTTAACCGGAGCTTTCACGGAACTCCGGCGCTTCCGCGTGGAGAAACCGCACGACTCTCTCACCCGCAACTGCGGCGCTAGCTTCTCGACCGTGTACGGGCCGCCATTGCCCGTAAAGCGCAAGAGAAGCCTCTTGGCGGCCGCTACACCAAGCTCATATTTAGGCAGATCGATGGTGGTAAGACGCGGCCGGAAGCAGCGCAGCCAGGGATAATCATCAAAGCTCACGAGACCGAAATCCTCCGGGCACTCCATTCCCATTTCATCCGCCGCCTGCATGAAGCCGACGGTCATAAGATAGTTGGCCACGAAAACGGCGTCCGGCCGGCGGGGAAGGATCGCGAGACCGGCGCTATACCCTGAGTCCACCCGGTAATCACCTTCCGCCATCAGTTTCGGATCGTAAGATAAGCCATACTCTTTGAGTGCCTTGCGATACCCCTGGAACCGCGCGGCGCCGTTACTTACGTTTAATGGCCCCGCCACAAAGCCGATCCGGCGGTAGCCGATGCGCGCGAGGTGCGAGACGGCTTCATAGGCGCCCTTCAAGTCATCCGTGACCGCCGCGTCCGCCTTGAAACCGTCAAGCGTCCGCATGATAAGGACGATGGGGACGTTAGACTTCGAGAGCATCCGGCGCAAGCCACGCGGGAAGCGGCCCGGAGCCTTGGTCAGGAGAATCCCGTCCACCTGCTTCGAAAGGAGCAGCTCCAGGTAGCTTTCCTCTTTCTCTTCCTGGTTGTCGCTGTTGCAAAGCAGGATGCTGTAGCCGCCCTTTTGCGCCGTATCCTCGGCTCCCCGCACTACAAGTGGGAAAAAGGGATTGGCAATATCCGGCACAATCACGCCGATCGTATGGGTCTGGCGTCTGGCGAGTCCGCGAGCCAGCAAATTCGGACGGTATTGAAGTTTATGGATCGCCGCTTCCACGCGCTGCTGGAGCGTGTCACTCACCCTGGCGCTGCGATTGATCACCGCCGACACCGTGTAGACGGAAACGCTTGCTTCCTTCGCTACGTCATAGATATTCGGTGTTCTGTTGGCTGCCCCCTTTCGGGGCTGGCGGGGCCGTGCGGAATTTTCAGCGCTCATAGCGCGTTCCAAAGTGGCTTGGCGCGAGACTGCGCCACGCATGATTCCAATTCCAGGCCGTAGGGCATGGAATCGGAGCAACTCACACGGCCCACAACAATCGAAGCCGCAGAGTTACCATATAACAAGCAATCGCCAGCGGGCAAGCCACGGTCTAAGGCATAAAGAAACCCGGCGGCAAAGGCGTCCCCGGCCCCAATCGAGCTCACCACGGTCACCGGCGAGGCCGCCAACGAGAATGATTGCTCCCGGGTAAACGCTTCCACGCCCCGTGCGCCGAGCTTGCGGACTACCAACGCAACGTGAGAACCCAGGAGACAGCGGATCTGCTCGCGAGCGTCCTCCGTGGCCGTCAGAAGCGTCATCTCGCTTTCATTGCCTAGCAGCACGTCAACCCACGGCAGCGCGGCGCGCGCTTGGCGGCCCGCCTCCTCAGGCGAGGGCCACGAACTTGCACGGTAATCCACATCGAGCGCCACTCGCAAACCCTTCTCATGCGCGGCGCGGAGCGCGCTCAAGGTCGATTCCCGCGAGGGCGGCGCGGCAAGGCTCGTGCCGTTGGTCACAAACATCCGCGCCCGCGTGGCATACGCAAGCTCCGCTTCTCCAACCTTGACTTGAGTATCCGCAGGATCGCGGCGATAAAAGACCTGGCGGAATCCGTCGGGCGGCCATATTTCCGTGAGACACAACGACGTGTTGTATCCTTCTACGCATTGGACATGC
This sequence comes from Terriglobia bacterium, assembly GCA_050745285.1. Taxonomy (GTDB): domain Bacteria; phylum Acidobacteriota; class Terriglobia; order UBA7540; family UBA7540; genus RH2-MAG17b. The sequence goes on along the minus strand of JBOGJX010000231.1, from coordinate 1,368 downwards.
CGCGTATCAACTCCTTCGCGGTCAAGAAAATTGAGCAGAAACGGGCTCAGTTCGTCCTTTCCCACGCAACTGATGATGCCCACCTTCAGACCCAGCCGCGCCAGACCTACGGCAATATTGGCGCTTGAGCCGCCGAGATGCCGTGAAAAGTGCTCTACCTGATCCAAGGCGCGGCCGTGCTCCATCGCGTAAAGATCGTACCCAATGCGTCCCATGACACAAACATCCAAATTGGCGTCTCCCTTCGGCGTGCACGCCCCGCTGCAAGGCGGCCTGGGGCAAGCACTGCTTGCATGGCCGCTGGGCTGAGTGGGTAGCGCAGAGTTTTGCTTCTAAAACTCTGCGGCTTTTTTTAATTTCTTGCGGCCACGCATCACTTCGATGACTCCCTTGAGCCGTGGGCTTTCCCTTTGCCAATCCAACAGCCCACGGCACAAACACCGTGCCGTGGCTACCCCTTCCGGCTGCTCATTACCGCGATTGCTTCCTTGAGTCTTGCGCCGCGGTGAACCAACGCGGTCAACGCTCTTGACATCAAAAGCGGATCCTGGTCACCCGGAAACAGCAAGTTCCGGCCGATGACAGCGCCTCGCACGCGTGTACTCGCCGAAAGGCCTGCGGCAAAGTCGCTCACCATCCCCGCGGGGTCTTCGCGCGCGGGCCCTCCAAGCAGAAGAATGGGGAGGGTGGTCGAGCGGCCGACGCGGGCGAAATCCTCTCCGCAAGGCAGTTTCAGCCAAACATTTTGGGAGGATTCACCCATCCCTGCGGCAATGCCGCACTGCCGCACCAGCGTCGCCGCGTCGCGTTGGACTTCATAGCGCCCATCGCGCTTCGCCACACCAAGGGGCTCGAGGAACACAGGCAGGCGGCAAAGTCTCAGTTCATTCATCGCCGCCGCGCAGGCAAGCATGGTGCGCCCGGCAGCGGGGTCCTGAGTGTCCAGCCGCCAAAGCATCTTGCCCCCGTCGCAGCGAAGCTGCGCGAGGCGCCGCGCGCTGAAGCCCGTAAACGCATCTTCCATCTCGAAGGACGTCCCGGCGATCCCGCCGCGGTTCATGCTTCCCACGAGCACGCGGCCGTCCAGGAAGCCCGCGCCGCCTCGCCGCCGCTCAAGGTAATTCAAAAGCAGCAATTCTTCCATCACATCGGGCGAGGCCAGGACGCCGTCGAGATCCCGATCCTCCAGCACGCGCCGGGCGCGTGATAGGAGTTCAAAACGGTCGCCCATAGCAAGCGCGTCGCCGCGGATTGCGGTGATTCCGCGCGCCGGGTGATCAAGCGCCACAAGCACCAGCTTGCCGTCACGTGTCAGCCGCATGCGGCGCTTCCGCCTGCGGGCCTCCTGCTCGACAAGTCTTGGTTTGT
>JBOGJX010000230.1:0-4573 GCA_050745285.1 Terriglobia bacterium | reverse complement strand
GCCCAAAGCCAATGGGCACAGCAAGCAGCGCCCCTACGAACCCGCCCTCCGCGACCCGTTACGGCTGCTGCAGTGATGTCCCGGCGGTATTCAATTGCTGCACGCGCACTTGGTTTTTACGGCTGGCTTCAAGGTTTAACTTCGCGGCGGCCGCGAATTCCTGCTTTGCCTTTTCCTTCTCGCCCAAGGCCTGGTACGTTTTCCCCAGTTGGTAATGCACCTTGCCATCGCGGTCCGAAGGGGACGCCTTCCGCAGCTCGGCTTCCGCCTGGGCGTACTTGCCGAGCTGAAGATACGCGATGCCAAGAAACTCGTGCGCGTTGTTATTCGCGGGATCGAGGCTTGCAGCTCGCATGAGATAGCTCAGCGCCTTCGCCGGCTGGTGTTCATAGAGGTCAATGGATCCCATATCCAACAGCGCCCCCACATGACGCGGGTTCAACCGCAGCTCCGACTCAAGCTCGCTCCGCGCATCCTCTACCTTGAAAACCTTCCAATATAAGTGGCCGATTTCATAGTGCAAATTGGGCAGCGCCGGATTTTCGGCGAGCGCCTTTTTGTACTCACCGATCGCCTGCGCGTCCTGCTCGCGGGCGCTGTCAATATTGCCGAGCAATTCGTGCGCCCGGTAAGAATTGGGAGCCGTTTGGAAGAGCTTGATGTAGGCCACCACGGCGAGCTTCTTGTAACACCGCGCCCGCCAATAGAAAGCGCCAGGGACGGCTTGTGGATCCGAAGGTAGCGCCCTCATGATATCGACGGCCCGCTCGGATCTTCCGGCGATAAATAGCGCTCGCGCCACTTCAATGCGCAGCGCAGGAGAGAGTTCCAGCCTTTCTGATTTTCCCACGCAGATGGCAACCGCATTCAGTTGGTCCCTTGCCAGCCATTGCTTCAAACTGTCGGAGTTGCACGCGCCGGGCAGCGTTCGAGACGGTCCGCCAGAAAAAGCATCCAGAGCATTCGATTTGAGCGGGTGGCCCTGCTGCGCGGCGATGAAGGCGCGCGCGAGTTGGGCGGTCTGAGTGTCGCTGCCTCCCAGTTGGCTGTCCAACCCTGTGAGCCTCGTCGCAAGACCCGGCGGAAGCTGATTCGCCTGAGATTCGTCAACGCCCCCCGCACGCAGGCCAAGGATGACTAGCACTCTTGCGGGGTCCACCGTGAGGGCCTGGGCTAGATGGGAGAGTGCAAGGTTCAAGTGCCCCTGGATCAATTCAGCTTCCCCCCGTCGCGTAAGAGCGCGAAGGTCGTGCGGGTTGATCTCGAGCTCGGCGTTGAACTGCTTCATTGCCAGATCCAGATTGCCTGCCTGCAGATAGACCTCACCCAGTTCCACGTGAAGCCCGGGGCGATGCGGTGATGCAGCGATGGCATTCTGAAGATGAACCAGCGCAGCCGATGGATAGCCGCTCTGGGCGTAGTTCTCGCCAAGCCATTGCTGAACGTAGGTCGATTGGGGATTGCCTTTTTCTAGGCGATCGATGGAATCGCGCCCGAGCATTTCGTAGGCGCGTCCCAGAAGGTAAATCATGTCAACGTTATTTGGGTAACGGCCCAAGCCCCGGCGAAGGGTGGCCACCTCGGCTTCCAGATCGCCATTCATCTTCTGCGCTGTCGCAAGCCACGAGTAGCCGCCCTGCAGGTCTGGCTTCTGCCGGAGGGCGGCTTCGAGATGCGGAACCGCCAGGCGGGACTCACCTTGAAGGCAATCATCAACCCCCAGGAAAAACTGCGCCCCCGCCAGGCGCGGGTCCAGCTCTACGGCCTTGCGAAGCATCCGCGTGGCTTCGCCCCAACGCTCTTCAATTTGATATACCAATCCAAGGTTCAGGTAGGCTGGCGCAAAGCGCGGCGCCGAAGCGATGACCGCGGCGTATTCCTTCTCAGCTTGCGCGTAGTCTTTTTTCTTCTGCGCCGCCTCGCCGGTTTTAAAATGTGCGAGCGCGGCGGCAGATAGCGGCGTAGCGTGCGCGGATGCCTGCTGTGCGTCCGGCCGCGATGGTAAGAGCAGGGCGCACCCACACACGAGAACGGCGCTGAAGACCAGCCTACCGATGCGTAGATTAATGAGGGTACGAACTATTCTCCCCGAGCGTTCAAGAGAGTGATGCAAGCGCATGGCTTAGTTATTTTCTCATAGCTCTGGCGCAGAATGGCGCAAAACGCAGGAGCGTTCGCGTCTCCAAAACCGGGGGTATTAGCCGCAGACAAGGTTTGCAGCGGTCGGCCGTCAAGTAAGCCGGCGGCCGTGCGAGCCGTGTTTTCTCCCTGCCGCCGCATCGGCTTCGGGCATTGTCAGTTTCCTAGCGAGTAGTCCAGACTGGTCACACGATGTGCTGCCGGTGGCAACAGCTACGGATGGTCTTTGGCGTGGCGGTTCTGGCGGCTTCCGCTTGGCCGCAAACCAGCCCGGCCGCGCGGGCCACGAATTCACGAACGGGCATGCCGCGGTTGACGGCCGGCGCCCGAGGGCGATGACGACGTAAACGGGGGCAAAGATGATGAGCGCGATGGGCATAGATTGTTGTATTGGTAGCCTCCTTAATCCCCAAACACGCTCACGGTCTTAGTTGCCTTCAGTTCATCGCTTTCCCAAGCGGCGCCGAGGCTGGTTTTAACAGGTTGCTGAAAAACGTGTAGAGGCGGGTTTATCCCGCCACGCCGGTGTTGGAATCATTCGACTTATGGCAACGTAAAGTCGCCGCTACATCGCGCGGTCCCGGTTTTTCAGCAACCTGTTAAGGTTTCAGGCACGGTGAGCGCAAGCGCTACCAGCGCCACCGTACCTGCGTGGTGATGACACATGCCGACATGAACAACGCGGAGGATCGCCCCTGTCCGCGAGCCAGCAATTCACCCAGTTCCGGTAGCATGGCGGCGTTCGCAAAGTGGAATAGCACCGCGCAGCCGGCGAAAGCCAGTAGTCGCCGGTCGTGCAACAAGCTTGAAACTCCGGAGACCCGCGGCGGCCTCCGGCCACCGGTTTTTCGGCGCTAAGAGAGCGCCGCTACAGCGAGAACTGTCGCCATAATAGGTAATCCTGATTAATCCCACATGCAACAGGCGCGTACGGCGCCCGTTGCATGTACGCGGGAACGCGGCCTGTTCCTTAGTGACCTATGGAAATAGTTCGCGCTTGCGAGCGCGCGAAGCAGTCAGACCGAGCACGCCAAGCAGACCGAGCACGCCGGTGCCGAGCAAAATGAGAGAACCGGGTTCCGGTGTGGTCAGAGAGCCGTACCGTCCCGGGGGTGTTTTCCCAGGGCCGGAATTCGGATCGTCCACAAGCTCCGTCGCATTCGCCAGTGCGGCCGCGTAGACAATAGGGCCGCCGCCCACGTCACCGTTGCTCCAAAGTTCACCAACGTATCCTCCGGGTCCGGCAATGTCGAACGCCACTCCAAAGATATCGAGTTGGCCTCCGGAAAATGGATAGGTTAGCTCGGGTTGGTGGGTGACAGGGTTAAGGTCGTAACAGATCGCGGGAGAGTCTCCTGCCGGGTAAAACAGGTCATCGTAGGACAAACCGCCTGTGGTAAACGCAACGCCGGGTGAGGCCAGAGTGTTGCTCACATACGACACCGGCTGGTACAGTCCGGTAATCGCGCCGGAGACACCGACGTTCGTATCCGAAAATGTTCCGGTGATGCCGGTGATCTCATCAACACCCGCGGTCGTAGACGGTGTCACCGTGAAGGTACCTGTACTGCTTATCCCACCGCCATTAAATGAGAAGTTGATGTCCGTGGCGCGGGCAGATGTTGCAACCGCCAGGGTGGTTGCCAATGCAACTAATACGAAAAGTTTTATCTTCATGTCCCTCTTTCCTCCTGTGAATTTGAGGAACGCATTATGGGCATACCGGTGAGAAATAGTCAACAGTACGTATCGCCCAAACTAACGTGTTACGCGTAAGGCAGGCGGAGGACGAACGAAGGTGAGAATCGTTCTTACGGCGGAGTTGAAACCCTGCCCTCCTGCTGCCGTGGTTCTGAGCGGGTAGAAATCTGGGCTAAGTTAACCACACTAAATATTGCGCATAATTAGGTTTGGTCATACAATCCTTTGTATGGCTCGACCGAGTTTGCTCAGACTGTGGGAGGCGGACCGGCGGCCGCTGGTTCAGGCTGCCGCCGATTCCCCCGATGCCGATTTTCGAAACGCATGCCGGGCGGTTCTCCTGCTGGCCAGTGGTCCAGACTCCAGGAAGTCGCAAAGCAGTTTGGAGTGCATCGGGCCACCATTGAACGATGGGTTGCCCGATACCGTCATCAGGGGCTGGAGGGGTTGCGCGGTCCCGTTCACGATGCCCGGGGCTGGCCGCCTAATTGCAGGGGAAGCATCTGAGGTTGCTGAGGCAAACCGTGTTGACTTCGCCCGCCCAACTGGGATTTGCCTTCACCGCCTGGACGTTGCCCCGACTGGCCGATTTCTTGAAACAGCGATGGGCGTCACGGTGCGCCCGCACTACTTGGGGTTGTTGTTGCATCGCATGGGGATTACGCGACGGGAGAAATTACTCTGTCTTACGACGTGATCGCCTCGTTGCAGAAAGGGATGCTGTGTTTGGCGG
>JBOGJX010000229.1:0-18240 GCA_050745285.1 Terriglobia bacterium | reverse complement strand
TATACATCTGCGCATAATTAAAGGGACATTAGTAGCTCCAATGTGGCATACTCCTCGCAGGAGGAGTGGCCATGGTTCCTCGTCTGTTACGGTTGCATCCCAAGACGTATCGCCGGTTGATCCAGTTGAGTAAGGAGGCCGAGCGTGACGGCGCTTACCGCGTGGCGAAGCGCCTGCAGGCCGTCGTCTTGAATTCCGAAGGCCGAACCAGTGGCGATCTGGCGGGAATTCTCAAGGCACCTCGCTCCAAGGTGTCCGAGTGGTTGGCGCGGTATCAGGCGCATGGAGTCGAGGGTTTGTTGGAAGGCTATCGGTGCGGCCGGCCGCCGCGGTTGACCGATCCGCAGCGCCAGCGACTCGGCGACGTCCTCGACAGCGGGCCGGTGGCTTATGGACTGGACAGCGGCATATGGACCTCGCCGATGATGGCCTGGGTGATCGAAGAGGAGTTCGGCGTCGCTTACCATCCCGGACACGTGCGCAAGTTGCTTCATAACCTGGGTTTCTCCGTGCAGCGGCCCCGCCGCGTTCTGGCGCGTGCCGATCGCCGTGAGCAGGACCGCTGGCGCCGGCACACGTATCCCAACCTTAAAAAAAAGCCCAGAGTCAGAACCGGGCGCTGATCTTCACCGACGAAGCCAGCTTTCGGCAGGACTCCACGCTGCACGCCACTTGGAGCCGGGTCGGCCACCCGCCCGAAGTTCCCGTCACCGGGGAACGCAAGAGTGTGAAGATCCTGGGGGCGGTCGAACTCTGGCATGCCCGCTTCCATTACCCGCAAGACACACTCTTCAATGCTTCCACCTACTTGACTTTCCTCCATCAACTCGCCCCCCACTATCGCCGCCGCGGGGCCATTCTCATTCAGGACAACGCCTCGTATCACAAGGACGCCGAGGTGTGGAGATGGTTCAAGTCTAATCGTCACTGGCTGGAAGTCCATCAACTGCCGCCCTACTCGCCAGAGTTCAACCCCACCGAGCGGGTGTGGCAATATACGCGAAAGAATGGAACCCACAATCGCTACTTCGCCAGCCAATCCGAGTTGGTCACCACCTTGACCCGTGTCTTTGCAGACATGCAATCCTATCCGGAGCTAATTCTTCCCAGCCTGCTCCTTTTTGTTAACCATTATGTCTCTTTACTTATGCGCATCTGTATAGTGGTCCATCTGCTGGTTCGAGAGGGGGAATCCTAATTCGCCCTCCGGAAGTTGATAGTTTGTTATGAAAGCCATGTAAGCTGCTTATGGGTTTGTTCCGTTTGTTCCAATTGACTCGATAGGGCGGCTGCAAGGCCGCGAATCTGCGGGGCTACTAACTCGCTTCTCAGGGGGTGACGGTCACCTGGATGCTATTGTCCTGGCACGCTTCATATGAGCCGGAGACACCGCCGACTTGCGGTGTCGAGTATTTGAATTGTGCTCCGGCCATCGCATGAACTACAAATGTCTGTCGAGATGCGTAGGTGTGGGTCATCGATACTCCATTTGGCGCAAACGGCAGGAGGTTGTTCTGCGTATTGTCGCCCCAGTCAACTTTTCCGAAGACGTACACGATTGCATCTCCAATGCCAAAATCTCGCAACCTGAAGTATACGGTTATCGGCTGTTTCACTTGCGTCTTTCCCGAGATGGGGCCAATATCTAAGGTGTCGGCGTACGTCGGATTTGGTGGTCCAAAGTCGGGATAACCTGCACGCCAACAGAGATCGGCCCCTCCCAGAACTTTGCATTTCTTTCCAGGAGGATACGAATAGGTCGGTGTGGATTGAGTTTGCCATTCCGGACATGATGCTGGTGGGATATTAGGTGGAAGCGGTTCGTTTAGCGCCAGTTTCTTAACGTGCGGAGTGTTTCGCTTATGCTGTTGATAACTATCGTATCCATACACAATCGCGACGCACCAAACCACCACAACTATCATACCCAAAACGATAGGACCGAGCGCGGGAGCCCAGACCGGAAGAGGTGCATGAGCCTCCTGTCAGGTCGAAACCGGAATTTCCGTTTTCGATTCTCAACCGACGGTCAGGATACGCCTGACCGCCTCCGAACGCAACCGCCAGTAGGGTTTTCGACATTCGGAGGCTCCAGCGGCTACGGAAGGCAGCCTTTCTCCCCCTTCTGAAGGACCGCCAGTCCAGAGTTACCACTTCTACGGCGGATTTGTCCCACACCTTGCCGTCCCCTGCTGGCACGTCGCTTGAGAGTCGCTCCGTCAGCGGCTCGTCTAACTTGCCGGCAAGGGCAGCAACTCGATCCGCCGAATCATGGCCCCGAACAGCCACCGCGTCAGATGACCCCCGCCAGCAATAGCCAGTAGTAGCGAGCGTGCTTCACTAGCCGGCCGTCCGTTTTCACCAGCCGCTGCTGCAGGCTCGTCAGCGACCAGTTCCTAATCCGTTGCGGCAGCACCAGCCGCCGCCACCTCAAGCTGCGCGTACTCGGCTTCCGTCAGCGTAAGCGTCCGGTGTTGGCCGTCTGGACGGTGGTGAGATGAGTGGGCATTCTCTTAGGGAACGTAAATAAATAAAGGTAGCATCCTGTGCTGATGATTGTTAGGCTACCTGAGCGTGGACAATCTGGCCGAGTTGACTGCGAAGTTCCATTCTGTGTGGCCTTTGTTGGACGAACGTACGCGGCGCCTCATGGCGGCCAGTGAAGCGAGGGCTTTGGGCTATGGAGGAGTGACTCTGGTGCGCCGTGCGTGTGGACTGTCGCGCAAGGCGATTGCCAAAGGCATCCGTGAAATCGAAAAGGGTTCCGCGCCGGCGGAGGTTGTGTCCCCGCTCTCTCACGTGCGCCGCAGATTGGCCCACGACGCCTGCGCCCTGTCCACGCACGCTTTGCCCAGCCCCTTCGCCAGGCTGCGTCGGGTAATGGACCCGGCGCGGTTTCAGGGCGAGCCGGGAAGGTTTGCACAAAGGTTGTGCAATCGGCTCAAACGTCCGCTTCCCGAAGGAGTTGAGCGAGAAAGTCTCTGGCTTTTCAACAGGCCTTTGCACAGCTCTGTGGAGATCAGAGGAAATTGGAGAAGGCCTGCAGACGTTCACGTCCGCCTTCAGAACAGAGCCAGTTGACTTGCGCCTTCTGACACCGCCGAAGCACGCCGACGAGCCGAAGAGCAGTAATTGATCCACGACGGCAGGCAGGGGCTGCGGCGCAGAAACGATGACGTCACCCTCCGGCAAAGCCTCAACCTCTGGCAATACCTCGGCAACGTGTGTCTCCGCGTGCGCGACGGCCTCGTTCTGCTGTTGAATGCGGCGCCACGCGACGTCGGCAGTTCTCCGATTCCTTGCTCGGTGACGAGTTCGCGCGCCATGGCCATCAGTAGGTCATCGTCTTCGCCGGCGGCTTGCAAGCCCTCGGTCGAGAATTTACCTTCCATGGCGAGCGCGACGAGGAGTTTTCGCGCCATCAGCCGCAGGCACGTTTCCTGGACCGTATGGGCATAAGCGAAGAATTTCACCGTGACGTTTTCGGTTTGTCCGATGCGCCACGAGCGCCGACTGGCTTGGCGCAGCGTGTAGAGCGAATAGCCCGACTCGTAAAAGAAAATATCGGGAAACGCCCAAAGATCCGGCCCGAGCGAGACCAAACGGGGGTGGGCGATGCATACTTGCATACCCTGCCGCAGCTGCCGCTCGTACCACGCCTCGCGCAACTCCGGCTTCACGACGCTGGTCAAGACAACGACACGGACACCTTCGCGCTGAAGGATTCGCTCCAATCGCCGGGTCACGTCGCGCGTCCTGGTATACACCGCGAACACTTGAACCCGGCGCCCGCGGCTGAGGCTCGATTTCACCTCTTCGATCAGCCGCCGCTCCTTGGCATAGAGCGTCTTCACATCGAGATCCTCCGGCTCGGCAATCACGAAACGCTCCCGCCGGTGCGTTGCCGGATCGAATTCGGAACCATAGAGAGTACCAAGGTCGAAAGGTCGGTCCGGGAATAGAAGTAAAGCAGGTTCCTCAGCAGAATCTGTGGGTAAAAAAGATCACAGGGAGGAGAGAGAAAAAGAGCTAGCGCATCCTGGTCAGAATCCTGTATGGGTAATGTGATCGCAAAACCCGGACAGGAGAGGCCAGGATGCAACTGAAGAGTATCTTGAATCGCGTCGAGAAGCACAAGTCTTTTGTCTATGAAGAGTTCTGGTGGTCGGAGAGCGAAGAGGGGATGAGCTTGAAGATTCAGATCCGGGCTCGGGCCAACGGGCATCCGCTGTGCTCGGAGTGTGGGCAACCCGGACCGGGCTATGACACCTTGGAAGCTCGGGAGTTTGAGTTTATCCCCTTATGGGGGATCGCGGTGTTTTTCGTTTATGCGCTGCGGCGGGTGGAGTGCCGGAGCTGCGGGGTAAAAGTGGAAGCGGTACCGTGGGCGAAGGGGAAGCACACGCTGACGACGACCTACATGCAGTTTCTGGCGCACTGGGCGCGAAAGCTGTCGTGGAAGGAGACGGCGGAATCGTTTCGCACGACCTGGGAGAAGGTGTGCCAATCCGTGGAGTATATGGTGAGTTGGGGGATGGCGCATCGCGAGCTGGGGCGGATCGGAGCGATGGGGGTGGATGAGATTCAGTATGCCCAGGGGCACAAGTACCTGACGCTGGTGTACCAGATCGATGCGCAGATCACGCGCCTGCTCTGGGTGGGCCAGGAGCGAACGGCTGCGACCTTCGAAAAGTTCTTTGCCATGATCGGAGTGGGGTTGGCCTCGCAGATCGAGTTTGTCTGTTCGGACATATGGAGGCCGTACCTGCGGGTGATCCGGGAACGATGTTCGCAGGCTCTGCACATCCTGGACCGGTTCCATATCGTGGCCAAGATGAACGAGGCTTTGGATGAGGTACGGGCGGAGGAAGCTCGCTGGATGGCCCGCGAAGGGCATGAGCCGCTGCTGAAGAAAACCCGCTGGTGCATCCTGAAACGGAAGCAGAACCTGACCTCAAAGCAGCGCTACCGGTTGAGGGACCTGTTACGCTACAATCTGCGGACGGTGCGTGCCTACCTGCTTAAAGAGGACTTTCAGCAGTTCTGGGACTACGACTCACCGGCCTGGGCGGGCAAGTTCCTCAGCGAGTGGTGTCGGCAAACAATGCGCTCGCGCATCAACCCAATGAAGAAGATCGCTCGCATGCTGCGTACGCACCGCGAGCTGATCCTCAATTACTTCCGGGCGAAAAAGCAGTTCTCTAGCGGGGTGGTCGAGGGGTTAAACAACAAAGTGAAAGTCACCATGAGAAAATCGTACGGGTTCAGGACCATCCGCATCACCGAAATCGCGCTCTATCATGCGCTTGGAAAACTGCCCGAACCCGAAATTACCCACAGATTCTACTAACGAGTCCGCCTTATTTTCATGCTTTGTGCGTGTCGCAAAGCGGGACGAACGACTGTTAGAGAAGGCTACGGAGAGCCACCATGACGAATTCTGCGAATACCGCATCCGCCCCGCTTCCGGTCTGGGACGAAAACGACCCGATGGGCTCGCTCGCCACGTTGTTCAGGTTCACCTATGAGAAGGGCCAGAAGCGCATTGACTGGTACAAGGACAATGTAACAGGCATGCGATTCGGCTCCCGCCTGTGCCGGGGCGCCGCCATCATCTTCATCGGCATTGGGTCATTGCTGCCACTGGTCGGCGCCGCAAGTGTTGGTCTGGGGTGGGATGCTAAGAAAATCCCATTCGGGTTTGGGTACGTAGCTTTCGCTCTCGCTGCCGGATGTCTCGGCTATGACAAGTATTTTGGGCTCTCAACCGGTTGGCTCCGCTACATCAAAACACAACTTGCCCTCGAAGCGGGCCTCGATCAGCTACGGCTTGATTGGATGTCCCTCATTGCCAAGGTGCAAGGGAATAAGCCAACGCCCGACCAGATTCAAGTCTTATTGAAAAGACTACAAATCTTCGTCCAATTTGTTGACGCGCAAGTCCAGCAGGAAACGAACGCCTGGATTCTCGAATTCCAAACCAACCTCGCTGAGCTGGCAAAGGCAGCCCAGGTACGCGCGGACGCGCAGAAGCCAGGCCAGGTTCTTGTGACGGTGAGCAATGCAAAGGATTTGGATCCCGCGTTCACGGCTTCGTTGGATGGGATTGAAACGAAGCAGGCCGATGGCGGGCAATGCATGTTCTTTGATGTCCCACCCGGGGACCATCGCGTTCTGGTCACGGGCGCGAAAGCAGGCCAGCCATATCAGGACTCGCAGATCGTCAGTGTTCCGCCCGGAGGCAAGAGCTCCATATCCCTCACACTGATGCCCTGATAAGTAGGTAGCCGCAGCACGCCTTGTGTGCCGTAGGCATTCTCCCAGGTAAGAGCCCAAGGCACAGAGCGGCTACCTCTTCTTGTTCTTGAGGATTTTCTGCTGTTTCTTGGCTGGATGGAGCTTGGGTGATTTCAAGTTGGACTTGAGAATCTTTTCGGTCTGGTCGGCAATCAGGTCGCCCATGCGGGACGTCGAAACGGCCCGTCCGCGCCCGGCCACTTCGGCCGTATGCGCCCCGCCCTTCAAGACCTTCTCAACCGCCGTCTCGATCGCGGCGGCGGTGGCATCCAGATGGAACGAATAACGCAGCATGAGCGCGGCGGAAAGAATCGCGGCAACAGGGTTCGCCCGGTTGTGACCCGCAATGTCCGGCGCCGAACCGTGGATCGGCTCGTAGAGGGCCGAGTTCTCGCCCAGGCTGGCGGAGGGCAGGAAGCCGATGGAACCGGCCACCATGGCCGCCTCATCGCTCAGGATGTCGCCAAACATGTTGCTGGTGAGGACCACATCAAAGCTGGTCGGGCGGTCAATAAGCTGCATGGCGCAGTTATCGACATAAATGTGGTTGAGTTCCACATCCGGGTAGCTGCGCGCGATCCGCGTCACCACCTCGCGCCAAAGGCGTGACGTCTCAAGCACGTTGGCCTTGTCGACGGAGGTTACCTTCCGTCTCCGCATGCGTGCCAGGTGAAACGCCCGGTGCGCTACGCGCTCCACTTCATGCTCGCGGTAGACTTCTGTGTTCACGCCCATCCGCTCGCCGTTCTTGGAAAAAATCCCTCGAGGGTTGCCGAAATAAATTCCTCCGAGCAACTCGCGCACGATGACGAGGTCCGTGCCCTTCACCCGGTCAGGCTTGATGGCGGAAAGGCTTGCCAGAGAGTCCAGCACCTTGACGGGCCTTAGGTTCGCATAAAGCCCCAAGCGCTTGCGAATCTGCAACAATCCCTGCTCCGGGCGAAGCTCCGGCCGCTTCGTGTCCCATTGCGGACCGCCCACGGCGCCAAGCAGAATGGCCTGTGCATTGTTACAAATAGCCACCGTTTCCGCAGGAAGCGGGGTCGCCGTGGCATCAATCGCGCATCCGCCAATCAGCCCAGTCTGGAAGCGGAATATGACGCCATTTACCGACTCCACGATCTTCAGAATCTTCACGGCTTCGGCCAAGACTTCCGGCCCGATGCCATCACCCGGCAACAACGCGACCCTGTAAAGTGCTTGCATAATTTGACTTAGCAATATTCTAGCCGGTTGACGGCAAACATGCAAATTTTTCTTCAGCTTACGGCCTAAAAGTCAGTCCGTCAGATGAAACCCCGGTCTGAATTTTATAATAACACATGTATTATCTTTGACTTACGTATATAACAGAGCGGCGCATCAGATAAGAATAAGAAAAAGTTCCGCCCGCAAACTCCCTCACCCACCGCTTCGCTGTTCCCCTCTCCCAAAGGGAGAGGGCTGGGCCACTCGGGGAATCTTTGAATCCTGCCCTCTCCTCTGGGGAGAGGGTACCGCGGGGGAAGCAGTGCTTCCCATCGCGACGGGTGAGGGGGGTGGGGCCTGGCGAGCCTTAAACCCTTTCCTTCCATGCACGAAAACTTGACTTCTTTTGGTATAAGTTTGCAGGGCAAAGACCGCAAAGGAGTTACGGCGAAAGAGGAAAGCTTAGAAGGAGCGTGGCGGGCAGGGCCAAAAGTGTATTTCCTCAGTGGCGCTCTGCGAGGACTTCGTCATAGACAGCCAGCGTCGCCTCCGCAACGCGCCGCCAGGTAAATTCGCTGGCATGAAGCATGCCCTTTCGAATCATTTGCTTGCGAAGCTCCAAGTCCTCAACAGCTTGCCGGATTTTTCCGGCCATGTCGCCTTCATCGTGGGGATCAACGTAAAGCGCCGCATCGCCGCCTACCTCGGGCAACGACGACGTCCCCGAGGCGACGACCGGCAGGCCATAGGCCATCGCTTCAAGCACGGGTAAACCATAACCTTCCTCAAAGGAGGGAAAAAACAGAGCGCTTGCCGACCGGTAAAGGTTGGCCACTTCAGACGAACCCACATACCCCAAGACCTTCACCCGATCTCCCAGCATAGCCTTGTGAATGTAATCGTGCACGGGCTTGCTTCCGTAACCATCCCCGCCCACGAGCACCATCCGATAGTTCACTGGCAGCCGTTCGAGTGCGCGAAGCGCTCCCAGGGTATTTTTACGCGTCTGAATGACGCCCACCACCAAGACCAATTCGTTTCCCTTCCCCACCCACCGCTCCCGCTCCCTGATAGGATCAAAGATAGGATCAAATCCCGGTTCAGCGCTCGCGGGCAAGTCAACTCCCAATGGGATGACGCGCATTTTGTCCGTGCTAACCCCAACAAGGCGAACAAGCTCGTCCGCCGTATACTGCGAGGGAGTGATGATGCGGTCGGACCGCTCCGACGCCTTGATCAGTAGCGCCGAAAATTTGCGCTCGAAGCTAGCGGAAGTATAGCCGCGGCCAGCGAGCGGGAAAACGTCGAGAATGGTTACCACTTCCTTGTGAAACCGGAACGGGGCAGGCCGTTGCGCAAGTCTGTGGAACAATTCCGCCCGCCAGGGCAGCCAAAAAGTCCAGGGATTTTGGAAGAAGCAGCTTGAAACCGCCGGCCGATTCCCAGCCCCATAATTCTTGAACCGGATAAACTCTTTGCGCCGGCGCCATCGGGACGCGCGGTATCCAATCCGGAAATGATGCGGCGTCGAAAGCTCGGCCAGCGATTCGATTAACCGGCGTGAATATACGGACACACCGGTGGGGCGCGGGTCAACAACGTAGGTGGCGTCAATGGCAATCGTAGACATTACGTTCAGATCGAATCACTGATTTATTGTTTCATTAAATCACTACAGCCCCGCGGCATTAAAATGACGTAGGGGCGCTGCTTGCCGCGCCCAACGTCAACAAGCGCAGCAGGCAGCGTCCCTACAGAACAGTAAGTGGCAGAGCCACATAGACAACGGACCACAAACAACAGAGGCTTTCCAGCGGCTCAATGAGTCAATCACAAAATGATCCAGTGACTAATGGCTCAATCACCCCATGGCACCCCATGGCACCCCATGGCACTCAATGGCACTCAATGGCACTCAATGGGATGTCTCATGCAGGGTAGTGGCGGGATCGGCGTCTTCGATGCCGTATTCTTTGAGTTTTCGATAGATAGTGGTTTTGCCGATGCCAAGGAGTTTGGCAGCACGGAGGCGGTCGCCGCCGGCGGTTTCGAGGGCATTCAATATGGCTCGTCGTTCGAGGTCTTCGAGGGTGTGAGGTTCGCCGTGCGCGTCAGGATTGGCGTGGCTCTTGAGCGCGCCCAGCAGCGCCGGGGGCAAGTCATTCAGTTGCAGCAGCGGACCCGATCCCAGTGAAATAGCGCGTTGGACGCAATTCTCAAGCTCCCTTACATTGCCGGGCCACGCATAACTCATCAGCCTGCCAAGCGCGTCGGGAGCAAAGCCGGTGATGCCCTCATCGCGCCCCCCGTGGCGGTCAATAAGGAATTGCACCAGCGCGGGAATATCCGCTTTTCGCTCGCGCAGCGGGGGAATGACGAGGGAGACAACGTTGAGACGGAAATATAAGTCTTGCCGGAACGTCCCATTTTCCACCGCCGCTTCCGGATCCCGATTGGTGGCCGCCAGCACCCGCGCCCGCAGCGGAACCGGCTCATTGCTACCAAGCGGCCGGATTTCCCGCTCCTGGAGCGCACGCAGTAGCTTGGCCTGGAGTTCGACCGGCAGCTCTCCGATCTCATCCAGCAGCACCGTTCCGCCGCCGGCCACGGCCAGCAATCCCGTGCGCGACTGCGTGGCCCCGGTGAATGCGCCGCGCACGTGACCGAAGAGCTCGCTCTCAATCAGGTTGGGCGTGAGCGCGCCGCAATCGACGGGCACAAAGGGCTTATCGCGCATCGGCCCATAAGTATGAATCGCACGGGCCACCAACTCTTTACCCGTACCGCTCTCACCCAGGATCAGCACCGGATGGCGCTTTCCGGAAACTTTGAGGATCATCTGGTACACCTGCTGCATCGGCGCCGATGTCCCCACAAACTCTCCAAAACCCGTCTGCGCCTTCATTTCCTCGCGCAGCAGCCGGTTTTCCTCCGCCAGGAGCTGCCGCTCGACCAATCGCTCGATCACAGTGCGGAACTTATCCAGTTGGAAGGGCTTGGCGATGTAATCATAGGCGCCCATCTTCACCGCCTCCACGGCCTCGGAGATGGTGGCAAATCCGGTCATCATCAACACGTCCACGCTAGGATGGTGTTCCTTGATGGCACGCAATAAATCGAGCCCGCTGCCGCCCGGCATGCGCACGTCAGAAACAACAATATCAATCTGTCCGTCTTCGAGGATGGGGAGGGCTTCAGCGGGCGAGGCGACTCCGTGTGACTCATAGCCAAGCCCCTTCAGCACGTCGGCGCATAACTGGCGCGAGCTCGGTTCGTCATCAACCACCAGCACTTTAACCGTCATGGAAATAGCCCTTATGTGTATTATAACATGAGTTAACTAACAGCAGGGAGAGGCGCTCGCCGCACGATAATAGTGGTACAGTTTGGCGTGTGTAGCGGCGAGTTTATCTCGCCAAGTGGCGGCGAATTTATTTCGCCTAGCGGCGGCGTAAAGCCGCCTCTACCTCAAACTGTACCACTGCCAGCCGTAGCTATCACCATCGCTTCATCGTCCCGCCAGTGCCTTTCATCCGCAAATCCTGCCTCTCTTCCGTATGCTGTGGACCGGACCAATGGCTTTCTCTAGACTTGGATTCGGATGTAGCGGCCCCGCATACGGCGGGCGTCTGTGCTAAGATCACCGTCACGCGAAGTAGTGGTAAACCATACCGTCCGAGATCCTATGGACCCGCAAATGCACACGTCACTATGCCAAGGATGGCAAGGCCGCGACCGCCTTCGCTTCCTCGTGGCATTGTGGGTCCTCTTCCCCATCGCACTGGGCCTGTTCATCTGGTGGTTTGGTTCCCACGGCGCGCGGAACCAGTTGGGCGGGACACTTCTGGTCACCTTCATTTATTTCGGCATCTTTGCCACCATTTTCGGCGTTTCTATGCCACGACTTGGCCCGCGCGTGTTTAGCCTGAGTAATCCGTGGAACTGGGTTGTCTTTGTGGCCTTGGTCGTGGCCCTTGCCACACTCGGCGCGGTCATTGTTGGCATCATCCTGGTGGCCGCAAAGTTCCTGCCCAGCAGCTATTACTGGGGGCGTTTTGCCAATGAGGCCCTTTTTGATAGCGGAATTTCGTTGGTAGTCGCGTATATCTTCGCGCAGTACCACCGTATGCATTTCGTCATCGAAGAAAAGGAGCTTGCCTTGCGCACGCAAGAGCTTGAAAAGGAGCGCGCGCTGAAGCTGGCATCGGAGGCGCAGCTTGCCTCGCTTGAGTCGCGCATCCATCCCCACTTCCTATTCAACACGCTAAACTCCATTTCCGCGCTGACGCAGGAAGACCCCGCCAAGGCCGAGCAATTGATCCAACGGCTCTCGGCGCTGTTGCGTTTTTCCCTGGACGCAAACGCCCACGGGTTGGTGCCGCTTGGCGAGGAGATAAAGATCGTCCGCGATTATCTTGAGATCGAGCGGGCACGGTTTGGAACCCGCCTTGCGTGCACGTTCCGGGTTCCCCCGGAGATCGAATCTTTGAAGGCGCCGCCGCTCGCCGTGCAAACGCTGGTCGAAAACAGCGTGAAGCACGCGATCGCGCCGCGGCGTGAAGGCGGAGAGATCCGCGTGGAAGCGAAAACCTCGGGCGAGCAATTGCTCCTCGAAGTCTGGGACAACGGGCCAGGCTTCAATCTCTCGGCGACACCCAACGGACACGGCCTGGACAACCTGGCCGCCCGCCTCGCAAGCCTCTTTGGCGGGAGCGCCGGATTGCGCGTGGACCGGAGGGACGGCGGAACAGCGGTCACCGTAACCCTGCCCAAAATTTATAATGGAGTCGCGTCTAAGCATTGACCACGGCTCGCCGCACATTTCGCGCTTACCTTGTGGACGATGAACCGCTCGCGCTCAAGCGTCTCTCGCGCCTGCTAGAAGCCACCCAGCGCGTTGAAATCTCCGGAAGCTCCACGGACCCTGAGGCCGCCCTCAGCTTCCTCCGCGCTCACGAGATCGACGTCCTCTTTCTTGATATTCAGATGCCAGGATTGAACGGGTTCGAGTTGATCGAGCGGCTGTCCTCGCAGCCGATGGTCATCTTTACCACGGCTTATGACCAGTACGCGCTGAAGGCTTTTGCGGTGAACTCTATTGATTATCTCCTGAAGCCCGTCGAACCCGCTCAGCTTGACCGCGCCCTGACCAAACTCGAACGCTGGAACACCGGCGGAGATTCAGCCGCTTTCCGCACCCAACTCGAGGCGCTCTTCAACCATCTGGCGGCGCTGCCTTCACAAAAATCCGATCTGCCCGATCACGTACCGTCCCGCGTGGGGGGCCACATCCAGTTCATCGACCTGAATCAGATTACGCACTTTGCCGCCGAGGACAAGCTCACCTATGCGATCGCTGAAGGCAAAAGACACGTGGTTGACTACTCAATCACCGATCTTGAGCAGAAGCTGGGAGCGCGGCGATTCGTGCGAATTCATCGCTCAACGCTGGTGAATCTGGCCTGGGTGAAGGAGCTCCACACGTGGTTTGGCGGCCAAATGATCGTGCGGCTCAAAGGCGAAAGCAAGCCGGAACTCATGGTAGCCCGCGACCGCGTGCGGGCCCTGAAAGAAAGGCTGGGCCTTCGATGAAGAGAGAGCGCATCTATAGAGTTTTGTTGGTGAAACGCTGTGGCATTTTTGTAGCGGTGGCCGCGGCTTTGGCCCTCGGAGAAACCTGTGTCACTGCGGGCGTGATGCTGGTGGGCCTGGACCGAATTGAACGGTCGACCTCACCCTTATCAGTTGTCTACAAGGGGTTTAATGCGATGTATTGCGGTGTGATATAGTGTGCGATTTTCTCAGTGTTCATGAGGGTTGCCAAATGGTTTGCTCACTGGTAGGTTGCTGCGGATTGCTACGGAGTTTTATTTAGACCCGGCCAAATTTGTACCCAATTCTCCCGCGCGCAACGGAAACTCACCAAGCATTGCCGCGTCGTTTTAGGTACTCGATTCGGCGTCATTCCCTCCGCCGCCCGCAAGCCACTTGTGTGCGTCAAACTCGCCGCTCTCATTGACTGGACCCGCTGCCTTAATCGGCGCTGCCTCTACCGTCACATCGGAGCTTGGCTCTGGTAACGCCTTAGCCCTACGCCTAGCTTCAGCAATGACATCGGCCAGGTTTACAGTGTGTTCCACCTTGCCTTCCTCGCGTCGGATTAAAAGACCGCCAAACTTGCCCAACAATTCCGCCGCCTTAATCCGCGCGAACGAGTCAACATCTTCATACTCATGGACTTCGCCCGTCTTTGGGTTCAAGATGCGCTCTTTCTTGGTAGCGCCCAGGGCAAGATTGATAAGCTCGGCAATCATCTCCCCGCGTGGCAACCGCTTGTCCAGTTCAGCGGCGAACTCCTCGCGGATACCGTCCATGAGTTGAACGCTGTTATGCTTTGCCATGCTTTGCGAGTAGCCAGCGTCAAGAGCCGCATCCTTGATGGACTTGCCCGTCATCAGCCCTTGTACCGTCTTTCGCCGGCGTAGCTTCGTGCTTGGAGTTTTGCTTGTCATAAAAGCTCAACCTTCCCTTTCCGATCAATCCACGGGCATCCTCACGCAACTACCGGGCCATTCCAGCGCACACCCCGGAAAAGATGAGCCTTGGCTTGCACGTGAGTCTGCCCCGCTTAAACAACCGCCACTTTACCGGCCACGATCTTGTGAGCCAATGGCTTCGCCAGTGCCGGGCTTCCATCGGGAACTTCCGTTGCCGTGCATCCTGCCGGCGTGTTGGCCGGTACGACCTTTGCGGCGTCCAGCGTGTTGCTGAAAATCAGCGTACCCACGATAGCGCCAGTCGAATTGCTGAAAACGTAGCTTGCCATTTCACACCCTACACTTTCTTGTTTTCGATGATGAGGGCCACAGGGATAAAGCTCAGCGTTCCGCCTAGGTTCGTCGCGGTCTGGACGGAGTAAGTATTCTCCGAAGTGCCGGGGCTTGTGTCCACAACCGAGAAACTAAACGGCACATAGCGGGAGTTGCCCGGCGTGTCAAAGCCCATGTAATCGAAAGCCGGGGCCATCTCCACGCCATTCTTGTAAAAGTCGATGCTCCACCCGATAGCGGTTGCATTAGTTGAAGCGATAGCGCCTTGAACCGTTAGCTTTACCTCTCCGCCATCCGGCGTAAAGTTTGCGGTAATTATCTGCCCGGCAGTGGTGATATTGACGTAGCTGTTTACGGTCTGAGTCAGGGAAGAGTTTACCGAACCATCGGCCAGTGATCCCGTTGTGGCCTGATTCGAGCCGTTAACGCTTTGCACCTTCGAGTACCCGGCGCCGTCTGGCACTTGACCAAATACAAAGCCAACCCCCGTAGCGGAAAGCAAACCGCCGGCCGAAAGGTTGGCAGCCTGCGCCTGTAACGCTGAGATATTGCCGCCAACTGTGCCGGCCTGCCCATTGATCTGCGCTCCGCTGGCAATCGTTCCGTTCGGTGAGACGATCCGACTTAAAACCAATGCGAGCCATTTTTGGAAAGCCGCCGTGGGCGCGCCGCTCGCGTCTACAATTGGTCCGGTGATCCATTTCCAGCCTGCGTTGTTTGGGGAGTTTCCCATCGTGGTTTCCTTTCGCTGTGAGACGTTGCATTGCCGATTCCAGGTGTCGCTATCCGGGGCGTTGACCACCGATATCAACCCGAAAATCGGGCACTGCCAAGTGATTGATTCTGCTATGCCGCTGTTACGGCTAATTGGCCTTTTTCGGAATTACCGGGTAATCTTCGGTAGGCCATTTTGCACCTTGCCGAGCAAAAGAGAGAATCGCGCCTCTTCCCGTCCATGCTCCCGCCACAAAACAGGCAAGCCTCACCCGCAACGGCGGGAATAGCGGCCATCTGTCCATGCCTTCGCAGCCACTGCCGAAGCTGTGTTCCGTCTCCAAGTTTCGCCTCTGACGCCTTGCTGTGGCAGGCTTCCGAGCAATACTTCCCGGATTCCGGTTTCTCTCCGCACCATCGGCACCCGCGCTCATAGATGCCTTGCTCCGCACACAGCACAGAACAGTACGCACCGCGAAGGCCGGACACAGCCATCAGCTTACCGGCCGCATGGCGAGATAGCGTGCATGACTCGCAAGCGGTCCCGCTTGCCGTGATGAGTTTACTTACGATTCCGCTTCGGTTTTCGATGGTTTCCACGATCCGCCCTCCTTCCGGCTTTCGCCGCACCCCGAAACTTGCCCGGTGATGCCTTCCGTTTCCAGTGGCACAAAGCGCCCCCTTGCATCCGCCAGACCGCCAAGCATGATGACGTTTTCGATTGCCGTTTCCCTGTCGCCATTCGCGCCAGTGATGAGAAACCGCTCCAAGTCTTGCGCGCGTGCGTTGTCCAGGATCAATAACTCAGCTTCTAATCGCTGGCGCTGGGCATAGATGTCCGCCAGCGCGTCCCAAGCCGAAGGGTTGTCCGGTCCCGCGCCGTGGGCGCCACACTCCAAGCGGTACAGCCGCGCCAGGGTGTCGATTACTTCAGTTCGACGTTCGCGCTTTGCCGCTAACAGACGATCCGCACGCTCATCGAGTCTCCGCTCTCTCTCCCGCAGCCTTCGGTACTCAATGGGTGACAGTCTCGGCGATGCCAGGCCAAGCCTTTTGCGAAGGGTTGCAGTGTTGCCCTTTAAGCCACACCCGGCATGGAAGCAATTAAACAACCCTCGGCCTTCGTCAACCGAGAGACAGGCGGACCCGCCGCACGCCGGACAATCCCACTTCCGGCCATACTGCGGACGCTGTGCGCCGGCCTTAGCCAGCAATTCTGCCAAGTCTGCTACGGGTTGCGACTGAGTGATAGTTTGTGGCATTGCTTGCTCTCGCACTTCCATTTTCTTTCTCTTACCCCCTTTTTGATCGGTTACATCGGTTACACGGTTACAAGCCAATGTTTATGCGGGTCCGAGCGTAACCGATGGAATTTTCCATCGGTTACAAGCCGCCAGCATCGGTTACGAGATGCCTTTCCAAAACCATCGCGCCCTCCGCCGATCACCCGCAACCGCAAACGCATCGGTTACACGGTAACACTCTTCGCCAATGTTTATGCGGGTTGTAACCGTGTAACCGATGTAACCGATCAAAATAGGGTAAAAGAAAGAAAATACCCCCCGCCAGATTAAAACGGCTCACCGACTGGTTCGGACCCTACCTTGGGGCTTTCCGGCTTCGGACAATACCGCTTGAAAGGCTCATCAAAGTCTGCCAACTCGTACCCTTTGACAGGCTGTCCGTCTATCCGCAGGGGTTTAGGGCTAACGCCGAACGCCGATAACTTCCGGGCAAGCCATCGAGCATCAATCGGCCTTTCCCCCTTGCGGCAAGCCGGCCAGGGCCGCTCTTCCATCGCTGCAAGATGCGAAACGATGTCTACCGACAGAAGCCTGTCAACATCGCGCTCCTCAAACATCGCGTGTACATCTTGAAGCAGCATCGGACCCCAAGACTCGTCCACTTTTCGAGACTGAAAAGCCAGCGCCGCATCGCGTACCCGTTCGGGCCACTCTTCGCCGGCCACTTCTGCAATGGCGAAGAGTGGACGCCAATTATCAGCCAGGCGATTAGCAAACCCTTCCGGTAACTCCGGCTCTCGTTGCGCCAGCGTTCCATCTGCAAGAATGATCTGCGTCCAGGTGAAGAGCCTACGCCGTAAGGGTTCAAGCTCCTGGTGAATCCGGTCCGCGCGAAGGGGCTTCAGCTTTGATTGTTCTTCCCCGGTCTGCCTCCGCATTCTGAGTTCAACGGAACGGTCCGCCAGGGTGTCAGGCAGGCCACCAATGGCCGCTAACGCTTTCGGGCACCAAACCGAAAACAGCCGTGGCTCAAAGTTATCTCCCACCACTTCCGATCTATCCACGAACGCCGAAGCCTTGAGCCATCCAGCATTCAAAATCCCGCGCAGTTCATCGCCAGCGTGGATAAAGGTATCCGCTTCGTCTACGAGTAGCGTTGGGGAGCTTTTCTCGATACGCCGAAACAGCGTCGATACGGTTAGGCTTGACAGGAGCAGGGGTTTCCTCGTGAGCGCCCCAAGCAGCGTCAGCACACTCGTTTTCCCGCATCCCTTCTCAGGGCTTGTGATGGCGAGATTTGGCGATATTTGGAATGCGTCATGCGCCCATGTGAACAGTACCCACAACGCCAGTACGGTACTGGCGTGTTCCGGCAACGTCAAGTGAGCCGAAAACGTATTCGCGATCTCCGCTAAAAGTTCAGCCCCGTCAAGCCCACGCGCCTCGGTTTCCGGCAGGGGTTCGGGATCAACGAAGAGCACGGCCTTACCCTGTTTACCGCCAGAAGCGCCACTATCCGCCTTGTCGCGCCGGGCCTGTTCTACTACCCTGTCCAGGATGCCAAGCGATATGCTAAGCCGCTTGGAAGCGCCTATGCGCTCGCGTCCATACTCTACCAGTGGCAGCAAAGCAAGCCGCTCGATCTCACGATTTATTTCTGAGTCTGGCGACTTCTCAGCTTCCGCCTCACCGCGAAGTTGCGCCTTGAGACCCTGCTTTTCGCGGGATTCGGGGAGTGGCTTTACCTCGATCTTCAGGCCATGCGGGGCCAAGTCATTCGCCGTGGTAACGGCCTTCGGGGGCAGGGTTGGGTTCAGTGGCATCCGAATGGCCGCCGTGCCTTGACCGTCTCCGGTGGTTGGAAGTGTTGAAACCGTAGCCACGGCGTCTTTGACAGCGACAACGGCGCTTGCATTTTTGGCCGCCTTTACCTTAGCCCTTTCAGATTCCCACAGCCGCGTTGATAG
>JBOGJX010000228.1:0-10021 GCA_050745285.1 Terriglobia bacterium | reverse complement strand
TAAAGACATCCTCCTTACTCTTCCTGAACGCGAGCGCAAGCGTTTTAGCCCTGACCGCGAACAGTTTGCCCTGCACATCGCCATCAAGATTCACGCCCTCGAATAAATTCCTCTTCTTCGCTCGCCGCCGGCCGCGGCCGAACCCCCACATATTAACCACCGCCATAAACAGAGCCTTAAGTTGAGCAACCTGCTCCGAAAATTCGAGTGGGGGGGATGGAAGGGCACGGCCAGCGTCTCCAAGAAAAGCGGCCGTGCCGGAAACGCCCTCACCCACCGCTTCGCGGTCCCCCCTCTCCCCAAGGGAGAGGGGACGTGGGTGAGGAGGCCACGCTCACGGCATGGCTAAAGCCATGCCCTTCCAGATCATTTTCATGCTTTGCGGGTGTCGCAAAGCGACATGAGCGACTGCCCTATTCGATTACTCATCGGAAAGATCTGAATCCAGTTGAGCGCTACAACTGGCGAGCACTTGGCGGAGAGCAAAATCGCCGCCCCACGGGATCAGTTGCGCTCCCATTCGCCGGTAGCGAGCCAGCGCTTCAAGAGAGCCGCTGGCCGCCCCCCAAGCCTTGCCGTGCCGCCGGGCGGCTGCAGAGACTTGCTCAATCGCACTGTCCAGGCCTAAGCCGGCCGAATCCGGCCGCCCGGCTAACCGGAGCCCTAGGTCTCCGGATCCGACAAATAGGCCATCGATTCCTTCCACTGCCGCGATTTCATCTGCCTTGGGGACTGCGTCGGGGGTCTCAATCTGGGCGATGATAAATGTTTCAGCGTTAGCATCACGCGTGTAGGCGCTATTGTTCTCTCCTGGGGTCTGTATACCAAAATCGCCATCCAGCCCGGAACCGTCCAAGCCCCGGTTGCCAAGGACTGGGAACCTGACTGCCTCAACGATCTTTCGGGCCGTCTCTCTATCCGATACGAAAGGAATCAGAAAGCCTGCAGCTCCATCCTCCAGATATCGGTAGAGCCGGTTGCGCTCTACACTCGGAGGCCGGACCATGCAATCGATATCGTACATGTGGCAAAACGCAAGGAGCGCTTGCACCTCCCTGTCATCCATTGCCCGATGCTCTAAATCTAGCCAGATTCCGTCATACCGGAAGTGCGCCGCGTAGCGCACAAAGAACGGCAGAAAGTGCCCCATCGAACAAATCCTCGCTGCTTTGCCGCTACGAAACTTGGCTAAGATCTTGCTCTTCCTCATGAATGAAGCCAACCTTTCTATTTTCGAGAATAGGAACCACTGTTAAGACGCCAGGCAGTCGCATTGCCGTATCTTCAATCTCCTCCACTACAGAGCCCGGGTTATTGAACACTGGGACGGAAATAGCAGAAAAATAATCAGCGTGTTACCACGCCGTCCAACCTCCGTCGACCACCAAATTGTGTCCCGTAATGTATTCAGACGCGGAGGATGCCAAGAAAACGGCGGCTCCCTTTAGGTCTGTTTCGCCTCCCATCCGGCCGAGCGGGGTCTTGTGGGAGTAGTTCTTCACAAAGACGTCTTCATAATCCGGCGCTTCTCTTAACTTCTCGTTATAGAAGCCGCCTGGCGAAATGCAGTTCACGCGAATTCCGCCGCCGCCGAGATATGTTGCCAGCCATCGGGTGAGTTGAATGATTCCAGCCTTCGCCGCACCGTAGTTGCACGGGCTGTTGAAGCCGGTTTGTCCATAGATGCGATGGTCCGGAGAGACCATACCGTAAATGCTTGCAATATTGACCATTGCCCCCTTACGACGGGCCTTCATGGCGGGGGCCACGGCCTGTGAACCCAAAAACACGCTCGAAAGTGCCCCATGCGCCGCCGACTCAAACTCTTCCAAAGTCATCTCTTCAAAAGATCTAAGGGATCCAGAGTACGCATTGTTAACCAGGATGTCGATTCTTCCAAATTTCGCCATCACCGCCTGGGTCAACCGCTGCCATGACTCCGGAACCGTCGCATCGAGCGGCAATGCCAGCGCTTTGGGATGCTGGGCGTTCAGATCTTGAGCCTTCTGCTGACAGCGCTCCAAGCTGCGAGATGCCACCACAACGTGAGCGCCTGCTTCGGCCAGGCCTTCACATATCTGGGAGCCGAGGCGGCCCGCGCCTCCGGTTACAATTGCTACTTGATCCGTTAAATCAAATAAATCCCAAAGAGTCGGCATATTCCGAGCCTCAACTTAAATTTCTTGCGTTTTCGTTGGGCGGTCCCGCAACAGTCGGGTGGGTGTCAGCGTTTCCGAAGTCCTCAGCCCTCGATTTCCAGTATTGTAAGCGAGTTTCTTTCTAGCATCTCCTCGATCATCGCTTCCTTCAAGCGCGGTAGGGATGTGCCTTCCAGCATGCTATTCAGGGCTTTGATGCCTGTGACGCTTGCCGAAACTGTGGTGAAGGGGTAGTCCGTCCCAAATAGCACTTTGTCCCACACTCCATATTCCTGAACGAGCATGAGGGAATGATAGAGTTGAAACGGCCTGTAGTGAAGCGCCGAGCAATCAGCAAACACGTTGGGATGCTTCCGAATAACTGCAACACATTCTCCTTCGTATGGGTGGGACAGGTGGGCCATGATAATCTTCACATCCGGGAACTTAATAGCGACATCATCCAGGTGGCGAGGCAGCGTGCATTCAATTGGCGCTTTGTCAACGAACGTGGTACCGGTGTGGAGAAGCACGGGCAAATTATGCTTCTTTACATACTCCCAAAGATAATCCAGTTCGGGCCAGTTCGGCTTAAAGCCGGCATACATGGGTAACAGCTTGATTCCTTTCAATTTCAAGTCCTGATGCCCCTGGCGCAGTTCCTCCTGCCAGCCTGGCTGCGTTGGATCGACGGAAAGGAATCCCACGAGCTTATCCGGATGCCGCCCCACATATGCGGCTACTTCTGGATCGGGTACCCAAACACCCGCTAAACGAGCCTTTCCGCCGAAAACGATTGTCTTGTCACATCCGTCCGCGGTGGCCTGATAATCCTCCCAGCGAACTGTCATATCGATGTCTTGGTTCCTGGCACGGCGCGCCTGCCTTCGGAAATCATCCGAAAAATGATCCGGGTCTCGAAAGAAATGACTATGAACATCCACTAGCATCAGTCGCCTCGCTGATGTAATGTCCAGCAATAGGATGGACAGTGTATTTGACATGGGTGGCGCATCCATCGCGCATTTTGCGATCTATCCGACCCTCGAAAGCCGCACACATGGCAACCAACGTCATGTGCGCGCCACCCCAAGAATATGTATCCATCTATTTTGCGGACGCTATACTATTCAGTTTGTTTGCCATGCCGTTTGAAAGAATCGCAGCCAATTCCCATGCATCACGCCGCTGATCTCGCTCTCCGCATAGCCTCTCTCGCGAAGTAGGTCCGGTAGCTTCTGCAAATTTGCAATGGTATCCAGATCGCAGGGGCTTTGTTCCGCCCCAAACCCTCCGTCCAGGTCACTCCCAATCGCAATGTGGCGGGCGTTCCCGGCCAATTGGCAGATGTGGTCCATGTGGTCCACGACCCTTTCCATAGTGACCACAGAGTTTGAAGTGCTTCCGATGATCCAGCCTGGATAAAGCATCCAGTCATCGAGGGCGGCGCCGATCACAGAATCCCGCTCAATCAAATAACGGATCTGATCATCCGTCAATTGGCGATCCCCAGGAACCAACGAACGGCAATTATGGTGGCTGGCGAGGATAGGCCCCTGGAATAAGTTCACCGCCTGCCTGAAGCTCTCGTCCGCAAGGTGAGTGACGTCTAGAATCATGCCAACGCTTTCCATGGCCTTCAGGAGCTCTCGTCCCGAGGCGGTCAACCCTCCTGGGCTTCCTGTTCCGTGTGCATACGCGTTCTTGCCATAGTGGACCAAACCGGCGACTCTTAAACCGTCCTTCCACCACGCTTCCGCGTGAGAAGGCGAAACAATCGGGTCTGCGCCTTCCATGCTCAAAATGAATCCCAGCGGAACACCATTGCCGCCATCCCGTTGCCACGCCTGGACATGGGATTCCAGCGAACTCAAATCTCTAAGCATACGCAGATGACCACCTTCTTCCATGATCCGATAGTAGGCGAGCTGTCCCTGGGCTATCGCGTATGCCGCTTCCTGAGTTCTGAAATCGAGCTTGCTGTCACGGATCTCACCGGCGCGGGCGAGCATAGTAGCCAAGGCGACGGCGACTTCACCTTTCCTCATTTCAGGGAAAGAAACGGTGTTTGTTCCCCTGTTCTTTCCGGGCATGCCATTCTCGGCGCTTCGGATAGCCGGAACGCTTAAAGTAAGATCCCGATTCCAACCTAGAGCGCTCCAGGAGATATCAAGGTGAGCATCGATAACGATCATGAGTAACTTAATCCTTTCACAATCCTACGCTATCCGTACAACAGTTCAATTTGAATTGCGGCCCGTAGATCCGAGACCGAGAGTTTATATAACCAGGCCGACGGGTCATCGATCTTCTGGCTGTGAACCTCTCCTCAGAAAATTGGCCAGTTGCCGGGATTGAGCTGCTCGCGTTGGCGCACACGTATGGCTTCGACTTCCGCTGCAACATCACTCGAGAGGGGGCCGCGACCGGAAAACCCAGTTGCATCCCCAAGCTCCTCAATCGAGGCCGCGCCTACCAACCCAGCCGAAACAGCCGGTTGCCTCAGCACAAATCTGAAGGCCAGCTCTGGCATGCTCATGGACCGCTGATCTGCCACCGCAGCGAATCTGGCGAGGGCAGATTTCAACTCGCTCAGCGCTTCGGGCAAATATTTATGACGGTAGGTTAGAGCTCCCTTTAGAAGGACCGACCGCACGATGATCCCAACGTCCCGCTGCTGTGCTGCGGGTAAGACTCGAAACTCTGGCTCGCGATCCAGCACGTTATAGGCGATCTGGATGCAGTCATAAGTCCCAGCCTCAATCGCCTCCATCGCCGCCTCTTCTCCATAAACCGTCACCCCAAGAAATCGAACACACCCGG
The DNA here is from genome assembly GCA_050745285.1 of Terriglobia bacterium. Classification (GTDB taxonomy): domain Bacteria; phylum Acidobacteriota; class Terriglobia; order UBA7540; family UBA7540; genus RH2-MAG17b. Next base: position 5,060 of record JBOGJX010000228.1, on the reverse strand, counting down.
ACTTTTGAAGTCCCTGAAGGATCCTCGCTGCTTCCCCCCTGCGGATGACGTCCACCGGCGCACTATGAATCTGCATCAGATCAATCACATCCGTTTGCAGAGCTTTTAGACTCTGATGAACGGAAAGCGTGATATGGTCCCTCAAGGATCCGGTTTGCAATTCGGGAATTTCGTTGCATTCGACTTTAGAAGCCAAAATGAAGTCGACGCGGCGGCTTTTCAAGATCTGGCCAATGATCTCTTCGCTCGTCCCATAGGCCCTGGCAGTGTCAATGAAGTTGATCCCCAAATCCAGAGCTTTATTGAGGATACGCCCTCCGTCCTTCTCGCTCGGGATCAAGGGCGCATCTCCGGCGGGAATGCCGTATTCCATTCCTAGTTCGACGGTGCCAAGCGCAATTTCTGACACCATAAGGCCCGTGCGCCCTAAACGCCGGTATTTCAAGACTCGACTACCTCCTCGATTTTAGATATTGGCTAGCATAGGGGTCCCGGTATTCGGCGTCAAGCGCTGACGGCCGTCGAAACGGCAAATCATCCAGATATATGGACATGCAGCGCCAGAAACCTTGTGGTTTCCTTGCTGCTTTCCTGAGTGGCATGGTAGAGTATCGGTTCGTCGAGCAAATCTAGGCAAGGTAAGCGATGTCTGCTGTAAGAACACAAAGCGTGCGGTCCTTGGAAAGGGCCATGATCATCTTGGAACTGCTTGCAAATTCCAGATCGGGTCTCTCTCTGCTCGAGTTGGTTCAGAAAACTAGAATGCCGAGGAGCTCGATTCACTGCCTGTTGGTTACGCTGCAGAGGCGCGGCTACTTATATCGCAATGACAAAACCGGCCGTTATATGTTCGGCCTTCAGTTGTTCAGCCTTGCCAACATGGCGGTCAGCGGGTTGAAGCTGCGGGACGAGGCAGCGCCTTTTCTCCGGAGCCTGGTTGAAAAGACCCATCTCACCGCCCACATGGCGATATTGGAGCATGGCGAGGCGGTGCTGATTTCAAAACACGAACCTCCGGGAATCTTCCGGCTAGCTACCTGGATCGGCAAGCGGATGGACTTGCACTGCACGAGTCTTGGCAAAGCTCTGATGGCCTATCTACCTCCGGAGGAAGTGAGTCGAATTATTGAAGAGCACGGTCTGCCACGTCACAATGACAACACGCTTTGTTCGAAAAGGCGGCTGAAAGAGGAGCTGACACGAACGGTTGAGCGAGGATATGCTGTGGACGATGAAGAAGACGAATTAGGCTTGTGTTGCATTGGCGCTCCAGTTTTCGGGTTTGATAACCACGTCGTGGCTTCCATCAGTATCGCAGGAACAACAGCCCAAATTACGCGTGAGAATCTGCGCAAGCTGGCGGAACAGGTGAAGCAGAATGCCTCGGCGATTTCTCAATCCCTTGGTCATGATCCCGCTGCTTCGAAAGAGCTCGTTTGGCTCAACGCACAGCCAGTACAGCGGGTGGAGCGAGATCCTGAAGGAAGACGGACGCCCTAAGCCTGTAGCTTTCGCAAGATCCGTGCGGATCTATTCCTGGCACCAGCCTGCTACGTCGCTGCGACCCGAAAGTTGATTCACCTGCACGGCCTTCCTTTCGGAGAAGGCTTGTTGTGCGTTGTGAAGGTGGATTTGCCGCCGTGCCAATAGATTTTCGCGTGCGAATTGGATGCCTTTGTTCCTTCCCTGTGTTCAACGCCCGCTATACTCCTCATTAGCGAGTGCGCCTGAATAACTTGGACAGGTTTACCTACGAGATGGCAAAACACAATAGCTTCAGGGTGGCGCATACATTGCTTCGTATGTATGCGCCGTGAGTGCAACCGTCCTGCCAACGTGCTGGCGCATACATAAAAACCGATGTATGCGCCACCCTTCGGAACTGTTCAAGTTATTTATGCGCAGCATCTTAGCGCTGCGTTCGGAGTGCCCGTTACTCCATAACGGACCGCTTTCGGACGAAAGGGTCTAACGCGGGTTTTAATAAGGGGGTTTTAGTTTACGTCTTCCGAGCGCACCGATCAATCTCCTTCCGAGTTCAACTCCCCTCTGGGCATCATCAGCAGAGGCATGGACCGTCATAACGGTTTCGTGTTTCTGGTTTGTTACATTCTCATTTTTTTCTCCGTGCCCGTGGATTATGTAGGGGTTGTTCAGGCGGCCCTGTGCGTCAAGTTGGGTGCAGGTTCCGTCGTCGCGAATCTACCGGCTTCTACATTTCTGCTGGGGTGCGTGGCTCCGATCTTTATTACGAGAATCGTTCCCCACCGCTTGGAGCGTGTTGCGCTGGTATGGGCCTACCTCGTCATCGCCGCATTGATGGCGATCGTTTGCGCAACGCTGCTGCTGCCGGTTGCGAATTTCATTCGTATTTCCGTGCTCATCGTGCAGGGGTTTATTTCCGGGCTTGCGGGGTCAACCGCCAGTGTGTACATGTATCAATGTTTGGGGCGAGGGACTACAACGGCAGGCAGAGCGAGAGCTCTGAAGCTGGCCTTCACCTGGAGCCCCATCGCAGCGGTTGCCGGGTCTCTCGGGGCGCAATTTGTGCTGGACCATGGGATACCCTTCCTGGTCTTTCCCTCCGATTTTGCCCTTCTTTATATCATCGGCGTACTTTGTGCGGCGGCCCTGGCCTTTACGACCTCACGCTTTGAGGTGGCTCCGATCAAGGAGGAGAAGGAAACGCGGCCGCTTCTCCGATACGTGCTCGAGAGTTCAAAGTCTTACTTCCACGTCAAGCCCCTCGCCCTGCTCTGGGTGGCGTATGTTCTCTGGTACACCGCCCTCATGGTTATGCCCAATCTTTCTCTTTTTACCAAGCAGGCTTTGGGAAGGGAGCCTGCAGAACTATCGGGTTTTATCATGGCGATCCGCTTCGGTGGCAAGTCCCTGGGCGGGTTCGCGCTGGGCGTCCTCGCATTACGGCGCGGTGTCCGGGCTCCTGTACTGGGATCGGTATTGCTGGTGGGCTTGGGAATCTTATGGGCTTGGATTGTACCTGGCTACGTTTTTTTGGCCGCCTTTGCGTTAATCGGAGCAGGTGAATTAGGAGGAGCATATTTTCCAAACTATGTCATAGCTGTCTCCTCCCCTGAAGCATGTGCACGCAACCTCTCGATCTTAACTCTTGCGAGTCCGATCGCCAGCCTCGCACCCGTCGTTTACGGCGGCCTGACCCAACTCTACGGCTACGCTGCCAGTTTCACATTCGGCCTTATAATTACGCTGTCCGCTCTGGGGATCGTGTTGGCGTTACCACGGGGATCGACCTACATCCGAAATCAAACCTGAACCCTCCTCCAGCCCATCAACGCGTTGTGCCCGGCGCATCATAGGGGAATTCGTATCGATTTCTGCATACGGGGCGCGACAACCGCCCGGAGTGCGGCCTCCACCTGCGCCAAGGTCTCTTCAATATCGGACTCTATATGCGCAAATGAGATGGAACATTGCTTCACCGGGACCGGGAAGAAGTAGATGCCCCGATTTACCAGTTCCACGCGCAGCCTCCGGTCCAGGTCGAAATCATGGTTTTGAGCGAGATCGTGCCAGTCCTTGGGAAGATGATCCATGAAGTAAAAACAAAAGGCCGAACTCTGGCGGGCGACAACAGCCGTGAGAGATAGTTTCTTGATGATCTGTTCTAATCCTTCCTGCATCATCGCGCCCAGCTCTTCGAGGCGCAAATAGACGTCGCCATTATTTCCCAATAAGCGCTCTATCGTCGCAATCGCGGCGGCGGTAGGTACCGGATGCGCATTATAGGTCCCTGCCAGGAGAACACGCTTCGACGGGTCAGGATGGACGAAGTAGTTCATGATCTCCTTTTTGCCACCCAGGGCTGAAATCGGATAACCATTCGCCATCGCTTTTCCGAGCACCATTAAATCCGGAAGTACGCCAGCAATACTCGCATACCCGCCAATGGCATGACGAAATCCGGTCTTGACCTCGTCAAAAATCAAAACAAATCCGTATCGGTCTGCCAAGTCCCGGAGCCCTTGCAGATAGCCAGATTTGGGCTTAATAATCCCGATGTTTTGCAAGATCGGTTCCGTAATTAATGCTGCGATGGGAAACCTTTCACACGCATATTGTACTGAATCAAGATCATTAAAGTTGACGATGTGGACTAATTCCTGATGCTGAAGCGGAACTCCCGCGCTGATCGGCTTGTAGGCATATTCACCGGGCGAAACCCGAGGGCCCAGGATGGCAAGAGGAGTCATCAGATTACAGGAAACATCATTGTGCCAGCCATTGTAACCACCCTGCATCTTAATGATATGAATCCGGCCTGTGGCAGCCCTAGCTACCCGGATCGCCTGGGCCGTTGCTTCACTGCCTGTGTTTAAGAACTGAACGGACTGAATCGCAGGAATATGCGTACAGAGCAGTTCTGCAAGTCGCCCTTCGAGCTCTGTCGTCCCGGCGCCATACAGACTATCGCCATCCTTGAGAGCGCGCACCACGGCAGCGTTAACGTAAGGATCATTATGCCCAAGTAAATGGGGGGAGAAAGCGGCGTGATAATCGATGTATCGATTTTTTTCGGCGTCCCAAAGATAGGCTCCTAAGCCTTTTGTGAACACGATGCGGGGTTCCACATCCCTGTTAATCGACACCACGCCTCCGCAAATGAAGGCCTGATTTCTCTGCAGTATCTCCCGGGATTTAAGATAATTGCTCATGGCATGGTCCTCCTCTCTTTGCTGTCAACAAATTATAAGCGAAGATGTATCGGCGAGGTCTCGATTTTAGGGTGATAGATAGAGGTTCGTCCAGCCAACTGGACAATCGAATCTAATCCAAAGGGAGTTCCCCCCGGCTCTGCCGGGGAAACAGTAGAAGTTTGACGGTTCCGGGAGTATATAGTTCCCCGCATTGGTCGTGCCCAGGCAATGCCAGCCAACACCCCTCACCCGGCTCGCGGCGGGAAGCACTGCTTCCCCGCTCGCCACCCTCTCCCTTGGGGAGAGGGTGCCCGAGGTACGAGGGCGGGTGAGGGGTGGTTTGCATGCTTCGCCCTGCTTTTGAATGATTGCGATCAGGCCCCT
>JBOGJX010000227.1:0-3067 GCA_050745285.1 Terriglobia bacterium | reverse complement strand
ACGGCGAAAACTCCGGCGCACGCGAGCATTGCTATGCCTACCCGCGTCCAGGGCCGACTCCATGTGGGCCGGAGGACGGCGTTGCGTGACCGCTCACGCTCGTCCCGCAGAAGTTGAGCGACACGTTGCCGATGCTCGCGGGCGGTGGCGCATTCGAGCGCCCACTGCGCCTCTTCATAGCCCTTGCGCGGAATCCGCAGTTTGAAATAAATCTGGGCCAGCTTGAAGTGGGCGTTGAAATTGGCCGGCTCAATATCCGCGGCCCGGTGGAGATGATCCAGCGCTGGATACACGCGGCACTCGACGGCATGCGCAACGCCCAAAGCCACGTGCGCGTCCGCGAACTGCGGAGAGCGCTCAAGGGCCCGCTCGAAACATAATACGGCTTGGGAGATCTCGGCTCGCTCGAGCCGCCGCAGCCCTTCCGAGAAGAGTTGGATGGCCTGCGGTGAGACTGCCAGAGAGGAGGCCGTGGAAGAAACGTGCTTAAGCCCATCCATTGTTTCCGCAGCGAGCGGGCCAGCTTCAAAGTTCATTGCAGTTTGTGACATGATGAGGCGCCTCGATAATTGATCCATCGAATCATTGGCTCATTGGTTCAATAAATCAATGAACCGATGAATCAATTACTCAATATGCGTTGTCCTCCCGCACGGTTTTCAGCACAAACTCGGGATAGCACAGCGCGCCGATCTCAGGCAGGTCAAGCCCTTCGAGCTCGCTCTCCGGCGAAACCCGCTGTCCCACCACAAAATCAACGAAGAAGTTACAGACGAAGGAGAAGACAAAGACAAAGCCGAGCAGCGTGACGGCCCCAATCAGTTGCGCAACGAGCTGGCCGGGATCCCCGTAAAACAATCCCCGGACGGAACCGGCCACGTTGTTCCAACTGCCGCCGTAGTTCGACGCGCCGTCGGCAAAAAGACCCAGGGCAATGACGCCCCAAAGGCCGCACACGCCGTGCACGGAGATTGCGCCGACCGGGTCGTCAATGTGGGCTTTGCGATCTATGAACTCAACGCTGAGGCAGACCAGAATACCAGCGATTAAGCCAATGATCGCTGATCCTACCGTGTTGACGAAGCCGCACGGGGCGGTAATGGCCACAAGACCAGCCAGGAATCCGTTGCCTGACATGGATGCGTCGGGCTTGCTGAACCGGATCCACATATAGAGAGACGCCGCGATGGCGCCTAAGCAGGAGGCGATCATGGTGTTGACGGCAATCGACCCGATTCGCAAGGCGCCATTGCCGGAAGCTCCCAGCGTGCTTCCGGGGTTGAATCCGAACCATCCGAAGGCGAGGATAAAGCACCCCATGAGGACCATGACGAGGTCGTGCCCGAGGATGGCGTTGGAGGAACCGTCGCGATTATATTTTCCCAGGCGCGGCCCTACCATCATGGCCACGGCCAATGCTGTAAGGCCGCCGACGGCGTGCACCACGCCCGATCCTGCGAAGTCGCAATACCCATGGCCCAAGCCAAAGTTTGCTCCCAGTTGTGAGAGCCAGCCGCCTCCCCACGCCCAGTTGGCGAAGAGCGGATAGGTGAATGAAGCGAGAAAGAAAGTAGACATGATGAAGGCAACAAATTTCCAGCGCTCCGCCACCGCGCCGGTGACGATGGTTGAGGCCGTGTCCATGAACACCATAGAGAAGAGGAACAGCACCATCACGCCTACGTCGTAGGTGTGACCCTGAGTAAGAAAGAAGCCGTGCGTACCAAACAGTCCCCACGATTTGCCAAACAACTTAAGGCTGAATTCCGAGTTGAGGGGAGCAACGCCGCCTAAGGCGGAATAGGGCGCGCCGCCGCCCATTTGCAGCGCGAAGCCGCAGATCCAGTAGAAGAAGACGCCGAATCCATATACCATCAGATTCATCATCATGGTGTGGTTAGCGTTCTTGGCGCGGCACAGGCCCGTTTCGAGAAAGGCAAAGCCCGCCTGCATGAACATCACAAGAAAGCCCGCGATGAGCGTCCAAACAAAGTTGATGGCAATCCGGTTCTGGCCTATCTGGTTGAGCGCGTCCCCGGTCGTCAAGCCCTTCTTAGCGTCGGAGACAACCACGTCGTTTACGGTCCCGGTGATCGCACCCGAAGCGTCGCCATCAGCTTGCTGCTCTGCCGTGGGAGGATTGGCGGATTTCAGGCCGAGCACCGTGGATGAGCTTAGCGTGGGCGCGTTGGGCGCCGGTTGATTCTGCGAATACACGCCCTGAGCAAATGCGAGGATCAGCGCGCAAGTTATTGCCAATTGGATGATGCGAAGGTCGTGATGACGCATTCAATCTCTCCTTGGAGGATAGGGTCGCCACGGCACGAACTTTGTGCCGTGGGCCTTTCTATCTTGCGTTTTTGGATTTGGGATTACCGGCCATGCCTCCAAAATCCAAAATTTAAAACCCGCAACGGCCGTGGGTCTTTCGATGCGCAGATACCCACGGCACACAAACCGTGCCGGCGTTACTTCTTCCAAACCGCTTGCCGGACGTACGCACGGTTGAGAAAAAGAAATATCCCAATTAGACACAGCGCGATGCCTCCGAGCGTGACGATTAAGCGAACACTCGTGGATGGCGCCAGACTAAGACAGGCTACGGGAATCAGCCATCCACAGACGGCGAGTACGAGACCAAGGATTTTCATTTGTTTCTCCATTTGGATTGAAAGCGGCGGCCTCTGGCCGCCGGAGAGTCAGCCACGGCACGGTTTGCGTGCCGTGGGTATTATTTGCGCATCGAAAGGTCCACCGCCATCTTGGATTTTGTAAGGAATCGTCCATGGTCCAAAATCCAGGATCGAAAGGCCCACTCTCGCCGTTACGAGCATTGTTTTCCTTGCCCGGTCAATCCCGCTTGAACTCCAGGCGCTTGATGCGGCGGAATCCCGCGATGGACTGAGCAACAAGCGCAATGCCTACCATGAGGACCACCACGCCCGTGGCGAGCGATCTTCCGGCCAGAGCGATCAGCCCCGCCGGGACTACACCGCACCCAATCGAAAACGTCAACACCCAGGGTCCCTGCGGGCGGTTGGCAGCCACCGAACCTCCTGGTTACCCG
>JBOGJX010000226.1:0-5535 GCA_050745285.1 Terriglobia bacterium | reverse complement strand
GGAGCGAGTCGTTTCCAGCCGCGGCCAGCGACGCCCGCGCGGGGTCAAGCGTAAGATGAGCAATTTCCCGCTGCGCCCGCGAGTGGCTTGCTGTAATGTTCGAATTGAAATCGCAGAATGCATCAGAATCGTTAAGTGAACAGTATTCCCCTTAAGCGGTATGAACGTCCGTCAACAGTTAGGCTGCGCCTTCCCGAAGGTACCGGCCAGCAAGGCGAGCACGCACGCCATCAATTGCGCGCTTGCGGCGGGATCCAGCACGGTTGGGCGCCGGGACGCTATCCGCGCTTTAGCCCTCCGGCTCTGCCCCATCAGCTTGAGAACATCACCTGCGAGGCGCAACTGTTGACGCAGGAATTCCGGGCGGCCAACCATTTTGGCAAGCAGACGTTCATCCATCTCGGTATCGTGCCATTCCCCCAAACGCTGCTGCAGGCCGCGTAGCAGTCCGAGGGCCTGCCCACTCGACGGCGTCTCAAACTGGTGAATGATTTCCATGAGATAACGCAGCCGCTTCACGGCCAGGCGCATGGCGTGGATGGCAGAGGCGCTGGAAAAGTCGGGGGCCTGGCGGCTCGCGTCTTCGAACTCTCTCCAGACTCTCCGGAGTTCTGCGCCCATCCTTTGGCGGAACCGGCCATCGCCCAGCGCGGCGCATGCATTCTTTACCCTTGCGTGCGGAGTCTTGGCAGACGATGACTGGCGCGATTCCAGGAGGACGCGCAGCCGGGCACAAGTCCGGCTCAAATTCAGCTTCCCGAGTTTCTTCGCCGCCTTCGCATACTTTCTGGCGCGCCTCTTGGCGAGATAATCCCGGACGGCTTGCCAGGCTTCGCGCCGCGGGGGACTCTTCCGCGCCAGCAGCTTCTCCACCCGGCCGAGGAATGCATCGTAGTCCCGTACATCAGAAATTGACTTCCGCCCGCGCGCGAGATGGCGGCGCAGACGGCGGACGCTGGGCGGCATCTCCGGAGGACTGAGGAGATCAAGCGCTTGCTCAAAGCGGCGGCTGGCTACGCGGAAATCGTGGAGTGCGTCCGGCTTGTCCGCGCGCAGAATCTTCGCCTCGAGTCCCGTCATCTGGTCAAGCCGATGCAAGGCCATCTCCCGCACCGCGGTCCACGCCGCCTGATCGCTCTTGAGTAAAAGTGTAGCCCGCTCAGTTTCCATAGCACCCTTGAAAACGACAGCAAGCCTATTTTCCCCCGCATCAGGGCAGAAGGGAAATCCCTGGCGCGCTGCCCCGGGAGCAGTGGTGGTATTCTTACACCCAGCGGGCCTCACGCCAAAGCTTCGTGAGACGCGCGAGTTGAATAATCATTCAGGAGGACCTGACATGAAGTTGCTGAATTTGGATTTCGAGCGCATCGCGCATGATACCTTCCGCATCGCGGGAAGTAGACTTCTTTACACCGATCCCTTCAGGGTCAAAAACCCTGACCAACCGGACCTGATCCTTTTGTCCCACGATCACAGCGACCACATGAGCCCCGAAGATTTAGCCAAGCTCGTGACGCCCAAAACGCACATCGTAGCAAGCCCGCTTTGCACGGAAGGCCTGAAGGACGTCAAGGCGGGAAAAGTTGAATATCTCACGCCAGGGGAGAAAACGGCGGTTGAGGGAATCGAAATTGAAGCCGTGGCCGCCTACAACCTGAACAAGTTCCGTAGCCCCGGCAACCCATTTCACCCAAAAGAAGCGCACGGGGCTGGTTTCATTTTCAAAATGGACGGAACCACGGTGTACTACGCGGGGGACACCGACTACATTCCGGAAATGAAAACCTTCCGGTGCGACATCGCCCTGCTGCCGGTTTCCGGCACTTACGTGATGACCGCGGAGGAGGCAGCTCAGGCTGCGGCGGACATCAACCCACGCATCGCCGTGCCCATGCATTACAACGCCATTGTCGGCACGAATGCGGACGCCCAGAAGTTCAAATCACTGGTGAAGAATTGCCAAGTGGAAATCGTATAGCCGTTTGTTGAAAAAACCGGACCCCCTGTCATCCTGAGGAGCCGAAGGCGACGAAGAATCTCGTGCGTTGCTGATTCGAATTGAAAGCAGATCCTTCGCTTCGCTCAGGATGACAACCCTTTTGAGTTTTTCAACAAACTGTTAGCCGCAGGCCAGCCAACCGGGCAAATGTCCCGTTTGACATCCTCTTATTGTACCGGCGCCCAGGCAAGGCCGTCATCACCGCGCCCCACGTGGATCAGCTTTTCCACCTGCCAATTTCCGAGGTTCAGCACCGCAACCTCATGGCTGCTGTCGCAGGAAATAAAGGCCGCCTGGCCATCCGGCCGCATCAGGATTTCCTGGGGCGCCTTGGGAACGTCGATTGTCCGCGCGAGGCGCATCGATTTCAGGTCAATTACGGCGATCTTGTCCTCGCCCGGAAGCGTAGCCAGCAGCCAACGTCCGTCCAGCGTAACCCTCGTTCCAAACGCGACGGCGGGAAGTGGAATCCAGCTCGACAGCTTATTTGACTCCGTATCAATCACGGCGAGGCGCGGCGCCGTCTGATCAGCCGTGAACACCCAGCGGTTATCCGGCGTGATCGAGATACGCTGCACCTGCTTCGACACGTGGATCACGGTGATGGGGCGGCGGCGGACCAGATCCAGGGCCGTCACCGAGCCTGCGCCTACGTTGGCCGTATAGCCCCGCTTGCCATCGCTCGAGATCGTGAGCATATGAGATTCTTTCTGCTCGGTTGAAATAGATCCCACCCGTTTCATCGTGTGCGGGTCCATCACGTAGATGGCGTCGGCAAGCTCCGCGGTCACATAAAGTAGACCATCCGGGCCATAGACGGCGCAGTGCGGTCGCACCGCCCGCTCGAGCGTGACCTTTTTCAACAGCCGCCGCGAGTGAACGTCAATCACGTCGATGCTGTCTCCGTTGCTGCCTGGCTGCCCCACGCCGGAGTTTCCGTAGATGGGTACGTAGGCAAAGCGCCCATCGGGCGAGGCGGCCACTTCATGGCCCGTGACTCCCGTCAGCGTAATAACCGCCAATTGTTTGCCCTCCGCCGGGTCCACGATACCCAGCGTATGCTCCCCTTTATTCGCCACCAGCAAGAGTCCGCGGCTGGGCGACGCGCCCGGAGGCGCCGCAGCCCACAAAGGAAACATCAATCCCGCGCTTGCCACCAACAAAAGCCATGATGCGATTCCAGCCATATGAAACTCCTCCTGAACTTCAATTTGCTGAGAAAGCCCCTAAAATAATGTCATTCTGAAGAGCCATAGGCGACGAAGAATCTCGCAATTTATTGATTAAATACAAAAGCAGATTCTTCGCTGCGCTCAGAATGACAGATCAAAAGGCTCTTTCCGCATCCTGCTAAACCCCGACAACTGATAACAAAGGCTGGTCAAGAAATCAATCACCAAATCACCCAATCAGCCAATGTCCCCATTTTGCTCGTCCAGGTTTTCACGAACTCCCGCGCACTCTGCGCACGGGCACATCTCGCGCAAATAGGGAAACGTGTAGATGCCGGTGGAGTGGCCGTCGCTCCAGAAAACTTGCAGCGCATAGCGGCCAACCAACTCCGCGCGCAACGGCCGTGCCGCTGGCTTGAACATCGGCAAAGCTCCGGATGCGGCTTTCCCCCTCGGGGTCCCGCCCTCGGCGCCCGTGCAGGTTGCGCAAGGGCAGCGGTCGCGCAAGTATTCGTACCCATAGGCGCTCGAATGCCGGTCTGACCATTCGATGGCCAGTGTGTTGTTTCCAGCGTCGAGTTTTATCTTCGTGGGAAGGATGGCCATAAAAAGTAATCAGCCGGCAGCTTTCAGCTTGAACAGCCGGTCATGTCGTTTGGCGACACCCGCAAAGCATGAAAAAACCAACGGGAAGGATCGTCGCGGCGATCTTCAGCCGTGCCGTAGGTAAAGGACGCGCCCCTCACCTGGCATTCGGCCACCCTCTCCCGAAGGGAGAGGGCCGGGTGTTCGATTTCTGATTCTAGCCCTCTCCCTTTGGGCCAGAAGAAAAAGACGGGACCGCGAAGCGTGGGTGAGGGCTTTTCCGGCACGGCCGTTCTTCTTGGAAACGCTGGCCGTGCCCTTCCGCATCCCGGTAGAGCTGACCGCTGAAAGCTGATGGCTATTCTATCCTGATCTCTTGCGCCGCCAGTTTTTGCGCATTCGCAACTTGCTCGATAACGGCTTTGGCTACGTCCTGGAATGCCTTTCCACCCGCCGTCGAGCCATCTAGCGCCACCGGGCGCCCTTCGTCGCTTTCCCGGCGGATTTTCGCGTCAAGCGGAATCTCCCCCAGAAATGGGAGATGCATCTTTTCCGCCGCGGCGCGCGCCCCGCCGTGACCGAAAATATCCTCCCGCTGGCCGCAATGTGGACAAGAATAATAGCTCATATTTTCCACGATACCTAAAATGGGCACGTTGAGCTTGTTGAACATGGCGATGGCCTTCGAGGCGACCGACAAAGCCACGTCCTGCGGCGTCGAAACAATCACCGCGCCAGTCAGCGGAATGGTTTGCGAGAGGCTCAACTGGATGTCTCCGGTGCCCGGCGGCATGTCAATGACCAGATAATCCAGATCATCCCAGCGCACGTCACCCAAGAATTGGTGAATGGCTTTGTGCAGCATCGGACCCCGCCAGATGACCGCCTCACCCGGCGGCAAAAAGTAACCCATGGAAATCATCTTGATGCCGTGCTCGATGGGCGGCGAAATCTTTCCCTCGACCACCACGGGCCCGGTGCGGCTGCCCATCAAGTGCGGCACGCTCGGCCCATAGACATCGGTATCCATCAGGCCCACTTTCGCGCCTCCGCCGTGCAGAGCGATAGCCAGATTCACCGCCAGCGTCGATTTGCCCACACCGCCCTTCCCGCTTGCCACCGCGATGGTGCTTTTCACGCCCGGAATCAAATCGGCGTTCTTGGCCATGCTGCCCATCTTCACCGTCTGCTGGGAAACGGCTGCCACCCGGACATCCGCCACGCCCAGTGCGGCGATCACCGCCTTGGCTTGGGCAATAAGCTGCGCGCTCGTGGGGCTTGAAGGGTCCGTAAGCTGGATTGCGAAAGATACGCGGTTGTCTCCCACCTCCAAATCCTTAACCTGGCCTTGCGCCACGATGTCTCGAGGCTGGCCGCCTGCTTTCACCGTTGCGAGCGCCTTCAAGACTTCCTGTGGATTAACTTTCATGTTTTAGTTTGAGGTCTCCTTGGTGACGCACAAGTAGCCCAGAGTTTTGCTTTTCAAACTCTGCGGCTTTTCCGGCGGACGATATATTTTGACTCGCGGCGCAAGAAGGTGTTAACAAATGCTTCAAAGTCTAGCCAAAGATATGTGAAATTTGCCTATTGTGATTCATCCTCAGGCCATACTTTCTTTGTCACACCCGCGAAAGCGGGGGTCCATGTCAACCTGCGCAATGCTTTGGATTCCCGCTTTCGCGGGAATGACGACGAAACCGGGCTCGATGTAACGTCATGTAACGTACGCCCAGAATTGTTGAACTGCTTTAGTCAAACACTGAGCGGGTAAGGAACTAA
>JBOGJX010000225.1:0-9496 GCA_050745285.1 Terriglobia bacterium | reverse complement strand
CAGCGCGATCAAGCAGGCTTCCCCAGGCACGTGGCTCGCTTGCGGGGAGGCTGACCGCGAGCTGGTGGAAGACCCGCAAACGCTCTATGACCGGCGGTACAACTATTTGCAGAAAGACCATGGCATGGGGGATAACGCCGTTCCCCCAGCGGAGGCTGGGAAGGCACTCCCCATGGACCTGACATTTTCGGGTGGTGAAACGCTTTGCCTCGCAGACGATTGGCGGCTTGAGGTGCTTCACGTTCCCGGCCACTCCCGTGGGCACTTGGCGCTTTATGATCGCCGCCACAAGGTGGCCTTTGTGGGCGACGCCATCCATGGCCGCGGTTGCCCGAAGGCCGCTGGTGGGATGGCTATTCCCGTTACTTACTATAGCGTGGACATCTATCTCTCCACGCTCCGCTATTTTGAAACCCTTCCCCTCGATGTAATTTATTCGGGCCACTGGCCGGTGATGCGCGGCGCGGAGTTTCAGGACTTCCTCGCCGAGTCGCGCCACACGGTGGAACTCTTCGACCGGGTTATCCTTTCAGATCTCGCTCGTCATCCGGCGGGCCTTACACTGAGAGAGTTGATTAATTCCGTTGCCAATGCCGTCGGCGAGTGGCCGGAAGAGAGTTGGGTGCTCGCCAGGTTTCCCGTCAAAGGCCACCTCGACCGCCTCGAAGCACTTGGCAAGGTCCGGCCCGTGCCCGAGTCGCATCCTGTCCGCTACATAGGCAACTAAAACTAATCGCCATAATCACCCCGCAATGGCAGCCACCGCACCGAGTCTGTGCCGTGGGCATTTCGATCCACAAACCCCCGCGGCCGCACACCCCGTGCCGTGGCTACCCCCTTGACGTTGGACAATTCACCATAGGATGGATAAACAGTCTAGCCGGTCTATATTCGGCAATGGCTGGTTGACCGTGCTTGGAGTGCCGACGTACAATATGGAGAGTATGCCGAATGGACTCCAAGGGGAAGTCCGTAATTTCTCCTAGGGTGAGGCGTTTGGGGCGAACAAAGCTTTTACTACTCCTGTTGGCCGTTTTCGCGCTGACTTCCTGCGAGACGGCGCAAAAGCATAAGCCCCTGGCCACGCCTCCGGCCGCGGCTCTAGCGCCCACGCCGCTCGACCTACCCCGCGCCACGGCAGTTCCTCAGACCGATCATCCTCAGGCGGCTATTCCCGCCAAAATGACCGCAATCGGCCAATTGATTGACCAGGCTGAGGCAGCCTATACGTCCGGCCTGGACGACTACCAAGCCGGCAATTTCGAACAGGCCAAACAAGAATTCGATCACTCATTAAGCGTACTGCTCTCTTCCCCGTATGACATTCGTAGTGACAACCGTTTGAGCGAAGAGTTCGATCTTCTCGCAGATCATATCAATGACGTCGAAATAGCGGCCATCGCGCAAGGCAATTCTCTGAGCGCCCATCAATACGTGCCGACCCCCATCGAATCCTTTTCCGGCCTTACGTTTCGAGTGGATCCCAATGTAGCAAAGCGCGTGCAGCAGGAAGTGCAATCGGTCCATCTGGACATCCCTTTAATCTCAAACGAAACGGTGTCTGGCGTGATCGCATATTTCCAGCATCACGCGCGCGGTTACATCCAGCATGTCCTGGAAGGCGTTGATGAGTACGGTCCGATGATTTCCGCCGCCTTAAAAAAGGATGGCCTGCCGCACGATCTGCTTTACCTGCCAGGCCCGGAGAGCGCATTCAATCCGCACGCCACCTCCAAAAAAGGCGCTAAGGGCATCTGGCAGCTTATGAGCGCCACGGCCGCGGATCACGGATTGAAAGAGAATCGCTGGATCGACGAGCGCGAAGATCCCTACCGCTCGACGCAGGCGGCGGCGGCCCAGCTCAAGAGCCTCTACAAGGAGTTCGGGGACTGGTACCTGGCGCTTGCTGCTTATGACAGCGGCCCAGTCAACATACAACGGGCGGTCCAACGGACGGGTTATGCGGACTACTGGAAGCTGCGTGAGCTTCATGCGCTTATCCCGGAAACGGAGAACTACGTCCCGGTCTTCCTGGCCACGGCGCTGATCGCGAAGGATCCTCAAGCCTATGGCTTTGCCCCGGTATCCGCGGCGCCACTGACCGTGGATCGGGTACCGGTCAGTGAGCCAGTGGATCTGCGCCTCGTCGCGGGCATCACCGGGCAATCCGTGGATACGCTGATCAAGTTGAACCCTGAGTTAAAGGGCTATGAGACGCCGCAGGGTGATCCGGGGTTCATGCTCAATTTGCCCCCTGGAACGAAGGACGTCTTTGAGAAGGAAATCGCTTCCGTGCCGGCTTCTGACAGGCTTTGGTGGCGGGCCGTGCGGATGGGAGGCGGTGAAACACTGGCAAGCGTGGCTAGGCAATTCCGTGTGTCAACCCGGGCGCTTGCCGCTGCCAACCACATCACGACGGATGACCCTCTGCCCCCAGGCTCGCCCTTACTGGTTCCACTAGCGCCGGTGCGAACAGAGATGGCCGCGCGATCCGGAGTCCGATGGACGCGTCGCGCATATTACTATCGCGTGCGTCCGGGCGACAACCTCGACCTGATTGCCGACCACTTTGATGTTTCCACCTACCAGATCCGCCGCTGGAATCATCTGCGAAGCTCACGCCTGGCACGCGGGCGCAGACTGTTGGTCTACAGGCTCGTGGCCGTTTCCCGGCGCCGGTCCCACGGCCACTCCACGCGCTACGCGGGGCGGGGCGCCAGTCACTCCACCACTTATCGCACCCGCCATCACAAGAAGAAAGCTACCCGGGCCTCTGCTCCCTTATCAGCGTCTTCATCCCGCTGAGGTTCAGGTAGCCGTGGCTGATGCAATCCGGCTATAATCGGCAATTCTGCGATGTACAGGCGACCTTCGTCGTAAGGTGGTCCGCATTACGTTCCAGATCATTGGGTGCGCCCTACGGCTCTGCCGCTTGCGGCTTCGTAGGGGCGCCGCTTGCTGCACCCAAACCCAGCGGGCGCAGCAAGCAGCGCCCCTACGAAGCAGCAAGCGGTTTTGCCGCACGTCTATAACCCATGGAGGGCTTGCATGAAGCTTACGTTGTGCGCCGTCTTGGCGCTCCTGCTGATGGGCGCAAGTGGAGCGGCCCAGACCTTTCCCCAGCCGGATTATTTTCACCAGCTCATTTACGCCCCGCGCATTCAACGGAAGCTGCCCGCCCCAAAAGAATTGCATCAATTCATCGTAAACGGCAAACTCACGCTCACGCTCGAGGACGCGGTGAAGCTAGCGCTCCTGAACAATACCGGCATCGAGATCGACCAATTGCAGATCAACCAGGCGCAGTATGGTCTGGAGGCGGCCTACGCCCCCTTCGACCCCCGATTGTTTTCACAATTCACCTCGAGCCGGAACGTGTCCCCTGCCACGAACACCCTGCAAGGCGCCACGACAGCAAGCAGCCTGAACCAACAATCAAGCACTTCCTTTTCGCAAACTTTCGAAACGGGCACAAGCTATAACGTCAATTTCATCGGCAGCAAAGGTTCCACCAACAGCAGCTTCTATTTCTTGAATCCCTTCCTCCAGTCAACGCTCGGCTTTCAGGTAACGCAGCCTCTGTTGCGCAATCGCGGCCTCTTTGCCAACCGCGCCCCGATTGTTATTGCGCAGCGGAACCTCGATGAATCCCGGCAGAACTTCAAGGCGCAGGTGAACAATATTCTACAGCGCGTGATCAATGACTATTGGAGCGTTGTGGGAGCGCGTGAAAGTGTGGGTGTTGCGGAAGCGTCCATCGGACAGGCTCAGGCGAGCTATGACCATGACAAACGCTCGCTGCAATTGGGGGCGCTGTCTCCACTCGATATTTACCAGTCCGAGGCTCAGGTGGCGCAGGTGCGCGTGGACCTGATTCGGGTGCAATACCAATTGAAGCAGGCGCAGGAACAGTTGCGGCAGGACGTTGGCGCCGACCTCGATCCGGCGGTGGACGCGCTGGACCTCGACTTGGTTGAAAATCCCAACCCCCAGGGAGAGCTTCTCACCGTTGACCCGGCAGCCGCGCTCAAAGAGGCGTTGCAGCAACGCCCCGAACTTGAAGCCCTGCGCCAGCAGCTCCTCGCCGATGAGACAAGCATTCGCTACGAACATAACCAGATGCTGCCCGATCTTTCGCTTTCCGGGGAGTATTCTTCAAATGGCATTGGCGGAAATGAGTTGTTGGCAGGCCCTCCCGTTGTCATTATTCCGGGGGGACTTGGTAATTCGCTCAGCCAACTCTTCCATTTCCATTACCCCACGTATGGCCTTACGGTTACGCTGAACTTGCCCGTTCGTAATCATCAGGCGGGCGCCGCGCTGGGAGAGGCCTCAGTAGGGCGGGAGCGCGATCTTTACACGGTGCGGGAGGAAGAGCAGAGCATTCACCTTGACGTGATCAATACCGTGCACCAGCTTGAAGAATCCAAGCTCTCGCTCGACGCGGCAAAAACCTCCCGCGATCTTGCGCAAAAGAATTTACAGGCGCAGCAGGAGAAGTACCGGTTGGGAACGGAGCAGGTGTATTTTGTGCTGGCGGCGCAAACCCAGCTTGCCACGGCGGAAGATAGCCTGGTGCAGGCGGAAATCGGCTACCAGCTTGCGGTCGCTAACGTTGCGCACGCCGAGGGAACGCTGCTGGATCATTATCACGTCCAAATCGCTTCACCCGGCCAAAAGAAACAGCCGTGATTCCGCAATGGCGGGAGACGAACGATTAAAAGAAGACCGCTTCTGCAGCAGGGTTGAAACCGTGCCCTTCCGTTCCAGTCTGAAGCTGGGGAGAAATCCGGGTTAGCGGCTTATTCTGTCTCACCAGGAGCCGGAAGCACAACGCCGAACAGAGCCTGCCCGTACTCCACTGGTTGACCGTTTTCAACAAATATTCTGGCGATCTCGCCGGCCACTTCCGCTTCAATTTCGTTCATCAGCTTCATGGCTTCGATAATGCATAACACTTTCCCAGGTTGGACCTCGTCTCCTACCTTTACAAAGGGAGGCGTATCCGGCCCGGGCGCAGAGTAGAAAGTCCCAACAATCGGAGACTTAATCATGTGCAGGCTCGCGTGCGGATCAACAAGGGCGTCCGCCGCGCTGGCGTGGGCGCTTGCCCCGGCGGGCGATGTGGCGGAATGGGATGAGCGCTGCACCGGATGCACGATTCCGAAGTGCGGAGTCTGAACCGTGGCCGCGGCGGACTGCGGCCCGTCAAACCCAACTTGCCCAACTTGCCCAACTTGGGCGTCCGGCCCGCGCTTGATGCGCACGCGAAACCCGTTATTCTCCAGCTCAAATTCGCTGATTCCCTGCTCATTCAGCAAATCGAGAATTTCGCGGATATCCTTAAGGTTCCACGCGGCGTGCGATTCTTCCTTGCGAACGTTTTTTCCTGTCATTCTCTGTATGCTCCGTGAACCGGCGGTACCCGCCCCTACAAAGGCAGTCATCACGCAGGGTCAACAGCCAGCCATCAATCTGTGAACCAGCGGTCCTTGGCAGCAGGAGTCAGGATTTCAACCCCGTACTGGCCTACCAGCACGGTATCCTCAATCCGAATGCCGCCGAAACCTTCGAGGTATATCCCTGGCTCAACCGTCACGATGCTCCCCGCCGGAATTCTGGCCTTTTCTCCCTTGCCAAGCCGCGGCCGCTCATGGATCTCGACCCCCACTCCGTGGCCGGTGCTATGCGTGAAATATTGATCCAGATGGTCCCCAGCGAGCCGCCGCCGGGCCGCCGCGTCGACGTCGCCTGCGCTCACATTCGCGCACAGGCTGGCAATCGCCTCTTCTTGCGCATGGAGCAAGGACTGGTACAGGGAACGCGCCCGGCGCCCCGGATAGCCGAGGTAGACCGTGCGCGTCATATCCGCCGCATACCCGCCGAGTATAGCACCAAGGTCAACGATCACAAACTCCCCCGCCTTGAGGACCTTCGCGGATGGGCGCGCATGGGGCAGGGCGCCCCGCGGCCCACTCGCCACAATCGTCTCGAAGGCAAGCGCCTCCGCGCCCATCCGCCGCATGCGGAAATCAAGCTCGATGGCGAGGTCACGCTCAAGCACTCCGGGGCGAACTAGCGTCAGGGTTTCCGTAAAGGCCGCTGCGGTTATATGGCAGGCTTTCCGGATCTGTTCGGTCTCCCAATCGTCCTTCACCATGCGGAGGTCTTCGATCAGCTCGCCCGCGCGTACCCATCGCGCTCCCGAAGGCGCCTCTTTTCGTAAGCGCTGGAACGCGCCGACCGTGAGACGTCCGTCCTCGAAGCCTATGCGTTTGGCGCGACGCTTTTGCAGCCATTTTCCCGCAGCTTGGTGCAACCCAACCTTCACTTCCCGGACTTCCATCCCGTGGGCCTGCTCACGGGCTTGAATTGTGTAGCGCGGATCGATCAGCAGGACGGAATTCGCGGGTCCGAAGAGGACAACGCCCGCGCTGCCCCGGAAACCGGTAAGATAGAATATGTTCTCCGACTTGGTTACAACAAAATACGGAATCTTGCGCGCATCGAGTTGCTCCCGCAACGCCCGCTGCCGGGCTTGGTGATAACGCGATTTGGGTTTCGATTGCATGTGAAGCGCCGCAGCAGGTTGCTGAAAGACGTGTAGCGGCGATTTTACATCGCCACAAAATCAAGCGTTCTCAACTTACTAATAGCGGCATAAAGCCGCCGCTACGTGTTCAAGGTCTTCCCGGCAGGCGATCATATCTTGGTGGACGCGAAGGGATTCGAACCCTCGACCTCAGCGTTGCGAACGCCGCGCTCTCCCAACTGAGCTACGCGCCCGGTCTTGAAAGCAGACCGAAACCAATATAGCATGGAGGCGCTCAATTCTCATATTTCCACCCCATGCCAGATTGTTATATGATGCTAAAGCAAAGTGGGAAGACGGTTGACAACCTGCTGTGCCGTCTTTTCCGTTATACTGTGGTTTCCTTGAGGAGGAATCTGATGGTCGTTTATCTTTACGTGCTAGGAGCAATCCTGTTCCGCATTCTACCCCACCCTTGGAACGCAACGCCGCTGGCGGCGATGTTCCTGTTTAGCGGAGCCCTATTCAAGCGCAAAAGCGTTTCTTTGCTTGTGCCCTTGGCGGCGCTCCTGGTGAGCGATTATGCGGTGGATCTTTTGATCTACCATGGCGCCTTCCCTTGGTTCAGCCCCATTACCTGGATCGGATTCCTGATGATCGGCATGCTCGGCTGGACGCTGCGCGGCAAGTTGGCCGGGAAATTCAATTGGCTCCGCATTGGCGGGGCTTCCGTCGTCGGCTCGACCTTGTTCTTCCTGTTCACGAATTTCGGCTGGATGTGGTGGACGAAATTAAGCATGTATCCCCACACGATGATGGGTCTCACTGAGTGCTACGCGGCAGGAATTCCCTTCTACATGAACGACTTGATCGGCGACCTAGCCTGGAACGCGGTGATGTTTGGTTCTTATTATTGGCTTACACGGCGCAGCCGCCACAGTCGGATCAGCGCTTCCACCGCCGAAGCCAATTAGCTGTTGTTCGTCGCGGGTATCGCGGCGCGGACTTTGGCTGCAACCAAACGCGCCTGTCATGCTGAGCAAAGCGAAGCATCTGCTTCTGCTGGACGGCTTCCAAAAAAAACAGATTCTTCGCTTCGCTCAGAATGACACGTGCTGAAACCTGGTTCCTCCTGCCGCTATAACGCGGCAATCTTTTCATCGAGATGCTTGAGCGCCGCTTCCAGCAACGCACGATGCCGCGCGTGTGTGGCCGCTGCCAAGTCTCGCATAACCCGGGTGCGGGAAAGCTCAAGGCTTTCCCGCTCGCGCAGGCGATGCCGCTGCTCCTCGGTCAAATGGGCGGCAGGCTCCCGCCCTGACGCAGCAAGCGCAATTTGCTCCTCCGCCGATTTACTCTCCCAACCTCGTGCCATGCTTTCAGTGTGTCACAAAATGCATGCGTTCGCTGACTTGTAGCAATCAGATGGTGACGTATACCTTGCACGGGTAAGCCCCTCACCCGCCGCGATTGGAAGCACTGCTTCCCCGCGGCACCCTCTCCCCAAGGGAGAGGGCAGGCATCACACATTCCCCAATAACTCCCACCCTCTCCCCAGGGGAGAGGGTGGCCCGTCAGGGCCGGGTGAGGGGTAAGCACCGCCAAACTCCGGGTCAACGCTTCCACTTTTATGTCGCACACACGATTCAGCCAAAGCCCTTGACACAACCCCACGATTCCATTACGGTAAGCGATTACAACAACCCGCCGCGCGAACCATGCCCCATGCGAGCGGAATTACGGGCGCGCTCGCCGATGGTAAGAGACAACTATGCTGAGCTCTGCACTCGCATCCCCAGCTTTGTGGCTGCTCTCTGCCACGTCTGCCGAGCTTTCTCCCCACGCCGTCGACTTTGCCATCATCATCATTTACTTCGTGATGGTACTCGGCATCGGCTTCTACCTGAAAAAGTATACCAAGAGCGGCGAGGACTTCTTCCTTGCGGGCCGGGAGATGACCTCCTGGGTGGCGGGCCTGAGTTTTCTCTCCGCGAACCTTGGAGCGCTGGAATTGATGGGGTGGGCCGGGTCCGCCTACGAGTATGGTTTTCTCGCCGTGCATTGGTATTGGATCGGGGCCATTCCCGCCATGCTTTTCCTCGGCATCATTATGATGCCGTTCTATTACATTTCCAAAACGCACTCCGTCCCTGGCTATCTCCAACTTCGATTTGATTTGGCGACCAGTGGCCTCAGCGCCGTCTGCTTCGCAGCCATGACCATCCTTATGTCGGGAATCGGGATGTTCGCCATGGCCCTGGTCATGCACGTGTTGCTCGGCTGGAACCTCCACTTCAGCATTTGGTTCTCTTCGATCGTGGTCGGCATCTACGTTGTCGCCGGTGGCTTGTTCTCCGCCATATTCAATGAAGTCGTGCAGTTCTTCTTAATTTGGCTAGGCGCGCTGCTCATACCCATCCTCGGCTTGGTTGACGCGGGCGGCTGGCACGGCCTGGTGGCGCGCATTCACCACAATTTCCCGCACCGGAACCTCACGCACATCTGGCAAGGCTTGGGGCATTTCAATACCAATGCGATGGGCATCCACTGGACCGGCATCGTTTTCGGCCTCGGCTTGGTGACTTCATTCGGCTATTGGACCACCGACTTTCTGGTGGTGCAGCGCGTCATGGCGGCCAAAGACATCCGCGCTGCGAAAATGGCGCCGATCATCGCCTCGTATTTCAAAATGGCCGTGCCATTTATCGTGATCGTTCCCGGCGTGCTAGGTCTGGCCGTGCTGCCCTACCACCTGGTTCCACAAGGCATGGCCCATGGCGGTTTGCACAGCTACAATGACGTCCTACCGCTGATGCTTGCCCGTTATTGCGGTCCAGGCCTGCTCGGCCTGGGCGTCACGGCCCTGATCGCGGGCTTCATGTCCGGCATGGCGGGCAACGTGAGCGCCTTTGCCACCGTCTGGACCTACGACATCTACCGTCCTTTTATCCGCAAAAATGCTAC
>JBOGJX010000224.1:0-5396 GCA_050745285.1 Terriglobia bacterium | reverse complement strand
GTGGGTGACGGCGCTTACGGCACGGTTAAAACCGTGCCCTTCCACCGCCTTGACCGAGATTCTCGCAGCACGTCGGATTGCACGTTAATGCACAGTAATGTACAATAAGGGCAGTTTTCACGGAGGTCTTGGAGATGAAGACGGTTACTTTCACAGAGTTCCGGACAAATGCCTCCGAGGTCTTGGACCTCGTCGAAAAGGGGGAGAGCATTCGCGTTCTTCGTCACGGGAAAGCGATTGCCAAGATAGTTCCTGCCGATTGGCGCGAGGCTAAGCCCGCCTGGAAACGGCCCGGCCCACGTCTGGTAACGGCGGGGAGGGCGCTCAGCAAGGCTGTGCTGGAGGAAAGGCGATCATCCCCTTGAACATCTTTATCGATTCATCAGCGCTGGCCAAGCGCTACGTCCAGGAGCCGGGAAGTGATCGCGTCGAGGAGATTCTGCTCTCTGCGTCGTCTTTAGGAGTTTCTGTAATTTGCCTTTCTGAGGTTATCTCGGCGCTTTGCCGCCGCCGCCGCGAGAGGAAACTGTCGCAGCCGCAGTACCTCAAGGCCAAGCAGGCGCTTATCGAGGACATTGAGGATTCGAGCGTTATCCGCGTCACGGACCAAGTCGTGGCGCGGGCTGTGGAGCTTCTTGAGCGCTGGCCGCTGCGGTCGTCAGATTCTCTCCATGTGGCGTCCGCGGCCGAGTGGCTGGCAGAATTGTTCGTCTCGGCGGACGAAAGGCAGTGCCGAGCGGCGCGGGGTTATGGACTTCAAGTGGAGGAGTTGCCGGCCGGGTAAGGGGGTCACGCCGCGACGAATGCAAACGAATTCGCAACATCCCGCAGCAAGGCGCGCAAAGATTGTTTGCACCCTGGGTCCCGCCGTCGCGCGGTCTGAGGAATTGTCCGTACTCCTCGAAGCCGGAATGGACGTGGCCCGACTGAACTTTTCGCATGGCACGCACGCGGACCATTTGCGATTCCTCCGCAAGGTGCGGCGGCTGAGCAAGGACCAAGGAAGGCACGTCTCCATACTCCAGGATTTGCAGGGGCCCAAGCTGCGCACCGGCGCGCTGGAAAACGGACTGCCGGTAGAAATCGTCAAAGGCTCGGAGGTGACCTTTGCGGCTCGCTGCGTTCCGGGAAACTCGCGTCTGATCACGACGGATTTTTTTGAATTGCCTTCAGCCGTTTCTCCGGGCAGCCGCATCCTGCTTTCGGACGGCCTGATCGAATTGTGCGTCGAATCGGTCCGCGAGACGGACGTGCGGTGCCGCGTGATTGAAGGGGGAGAATTGCGCGAGCGCCAGGGCATTAATCTGCCTAATGTCCAATTGAAGATTTCCGCCCTCACGCAGAAGGACCGTCATGACCTGGGATTTGCGCTGCGGCACCATGTGGATTACATCGCGCTTTCCTTTGTGCGGCAAGCTGACGATGTGCTGGAGCTGAAGCGGCTGATCCAGCTTCAGGGCAGGGAGATTCCCGTCGTTGCCAAGCTGGAGAAGCCGGAAGCGGTGGAAAACCTGGACGACATCCTTGCTGTGTCAGATGCCGTCATGGTGGCTCGCGGCGACCTCGGGGTGGAGATGCCTCCGGAGTCGGTCCCGTTGCTCCAGAAACATATTGTCGCCCGCGCGAACGCGATGCGCGTGCCCGTGATTATTGCCACGCAGTTGCTCGAATCCATGAAGTACCAATACACGCCCACGCGCGCGGAGGCTTCAGACGTAGCCAACGCCATCCTGGAGGGCGCGGACGCTTTGATGTTGTCAGGCGAAACGGCCTCCGGAAAATTTCCTGCGCAAGCCGTACAAATGATGGCGAGAATTATCGCCGCGACGGAGGCAAGCTCTCCGCCGCAGGCCGCGCCGCGCGAAGGCTTGGCGCTGGCCCCGGGCTTGACCATTCAGGAGGCGATCTGCAAAAGCGCGGCCCGCATGTGCGATGAGCTAAACCTTGCCGCCATCGCCGTCTTCACCCAGTCCGGATCCACGGCTCGGGTCCTGTCAAAGTATCATCCTCGCGTTCCTGTTTATGCTTTTTCTCCTCACCCGCAAACACTGCACCGCATCGCTCTCTATTGGGGCGTCCAGGCGATTTATTTGCCTGCTTTCCGCTCGACCGATCGCCTGCTTGATGGCGCCGCTTCCCATCTGCTGCAACTCGGTAAAATACAGCCCGGCGATGTGATTGCCGTGCTTTCAGGCACGCCAATCGGGTTGCCCGGCACCACGAATCTGCTCAAGCTACATCGTGTCGAAAAACGCCCCTAGCAAAACGCGGGCGGGCCACTGCTGGGCCACTGCTGGCGGCGTGAAGGCGCGGCGGCGCGTGTTTTAGCAACCTGTCAGAGCGTGTGCACTTCTGAACGGATTTCCCATTTGCGTTATGTTATCTTCATCGTGGACGTGGCAGCGGGGATAGGAGTGTGCCTGCGGGCTGCGCCACCCCCGGGAGCACGGGCGTTGCATCGCAATTCGCAGACCCCGTGCAAGTTTTCACAAGGAGCCTATGATATGGCAAACACGACTAAAACTAAATGCGCCCATCCGGGCTGTAGTTGCGCGGCGGCGAGTGACAGCAAGTATTGCAGCCCACACTGTGAGGCCGCGAAGGATACGCCGGAGATCTCCTGCGAATGCGGGCATCCGGGTTGCACGGGAAAGATGACTTAGCGGTTTGTTAAAAGTGTGTAGCGGCGGCTTTATGCCGCCAAGTGCGCATTGGAAGCATTGGAGTTGTGGCGATGTAAAATCGCCGTACCACTCGTCAACCGAGGTTTTTCAACAAACTGTTGCGGAGCACTGTCATGATTTGGTTAAGCTGATTGCGAGCCTGTCAGGGCACGTCCTTGGCAGCCGGTCATGCCGCTTTGCGACATCCGCCAAACATCAAAACTAAGACGTAGGGTGCGCTGCTTGCCGCACCCCTGGACACGCCATGGCGTGCCCC
This sequence comes from Terriglobia bacterium, assembly GCA_050745285.1. Taxonomy (GTDB): domain Bacteria; phylum Acidobacteriota; class Terriglobia; order UBA7540; family UBA7540; genus RH2-MAG17b. Next base: position 2,456 of record JBOGJX010000224.1, on the reverse strand, counting down.
AACAATTCGTGACGCGCCTCTTTTCACGGCAGTCGCTCATGTCGCTTGGCGACACCCGCGAAGCATGAGAATTCAGTCGTAAGGGCACGGCTTCAGCCGTGCCGTCGGACCGTGCGTTTGACCTTCTTCCGCTGCGGCGATGGGCGGCTCGCCCATCGCCGCAGCGGAAGATAACGAAAATGGGAAGCGCCTTGCGGCACGGCCGTTTTTCTTGGAAATGCTGGCCGTGCCCTTCCGCTCTCCTAAACGGAATTTTCGGACCAGGCTGGTGGAAAAGTCTTCAAAATCGCCGGCAGCTACTGTGGATTACCAATTATATTGCATCGGGGCAGGCGGCGAGCGCCGCTATAGAGCAAGCTGTCACTATAATTAGTAATCCTCAATAGCTGATTCCAGATTCTTCGTTCAGGTCAGAATGGCATCCAAAGGACCTTCTCCGCATTCGGTCGCGGTATACTCCTTGCATCTTGTATGCAGGAGGCCCCGCCGTGGCCCGCGCTAAAAGCTCGCCAGCCGCTTTCGAGTTGTCGTCGCTCATCACCGTCATCGTGGTGATCGCAGTTTTGTATTTTGCCCGCGAGGTGTTAGTCCCACTCGCTCTGGCTGTGCTGCTCAGTTTTTTGCTCACGCCCGTTGCGGTGCAGTTTGAAAAGGTCAGGCTTGGCCGCATTCCCGCCGTATTGATGGTATTGGTTCTCGCATTGGCCTTGATCGTTGCGGCCGGTTGGGGCCTTAGTGGTCAAGTGACTGAAATCATAGACGAGCTACCGCATTACACGGCGAACATCCAAAAGAAGGTTCAATCACTTCATGGATCCAATGGCGGGGGCTTGAACAAAGCGATTACCGCCGTCAAAGGACTCAATAATGCCTTGTCCGCGCCTGCGCCAGAGAAGTCCGGCGCACCGGGTCATGGCCAGGTGAGCCAGACAAGCAAAGAACAGGGGATTCCCGCCCCAGAGAACCCCATCCCGGTCAAGGTAGAAGGATCTTCCTCGAGCGGCCTTACATATTTGCGCGGCATGCTCGGTCCGCTTGCCGGCATACTCGGCAGGGCGGCCATCGTCATCGTCTTCACGCTTTTCATGCTGGCCAAGCGCGAAGACCTGCGGAACCGCGTGCTCCGGCTCGCGGGCAAAGGCCAACTCAGCCTGATGACGCGAGCCCTGGATGACGCGTCCACCCGTATCAGCCGCTACCTTTTTTTGCAACTTCTCGTCAACTCATCCTATGGCGTTCTCTTCGGATTCGGCCTCTACCTCCTCGGCATCCCTCACGCGCTGCTTTGGGGCGTTCTCGGCGGGATCCTGCGATTTATCCCATACTTTGGCACGCTGATTGGCGCCGTCTTCCCGATCGCCATGGCGTTGGCTGTCTTTCCAGGTTGGAGCCATGCGCTTTATGTGTTGGGGCTTTATCTGGCCATCGAGCTGACCGTCGCCAATGTCATGGAGCCGTGGTTGTACGGGTCTCACACGGGAATTTCGCCCTTCGCCATACTGGTGGCGGCGGTCTTCTGGGCGACGTTGTGGGGACCGGTTGGATTGATTCTGTCTGTCCCGCTAACAGTTTGCTTGATGGTCATGGGCCGGCATATTCCTCACTTAGAATTTGTCGGGATTTTATTGGGGGATGAACCGGTGCTGGCGCCTGAGGCAAAGTTCTATCAACGCCTGCTCGCCATGGATCTTGAGGAAGCAAGAGACATCGCGCAAACCTCCCTGAAAGAGAAACCTCTCGGAAGCCTCTATGAGAGCGTCCTCATCCCCGCACTGAGCCTGGAGGAGCAAGACCGCCATGCGGGCAGCCTCGATAAAGAGACCGAGGTTTTCATTTGTCAGAGCATTAAGGAACTCATCGAAGAATTCGGTGAAAGCACCAAGAAAGAAACTCTGCCGGGCGGAGCGGAGGACAAGACCTCCGTGGAGGGCGACACTGGGGCGCTGATCGATGACCGCCTATCCAGCATGCGCATCGTTTGCGTGCCCGCGAGAGATGAATCGGACGCGATGATCGCCCTCATGCTCGCTCAACTCCTCGCGCGCGCCGGATATGATGTGCAATCACTCGCCATTGGCGCAGTCGACGACATGTTGGAAAAGGTGTTGCAGCAGAAGGCCTGCGTCGCCTGCGTGTCTGCGCTTCCGCCCTTTGCCCTTGGTCAGGCGCGTTCATTGTGCAGGCGGCTGCGCATACGAGTTCCCGAATTGAAAATAGTCCTGGGCTTGTGGAACTTCGAGGGTGGCGTCAGCAAGGCTCAAGAGCGGGTTGGCGCCGGATACGCAGACCGGGTCGTCACGAGTCTCGCAGACGTCATTGGGCAGGTTCACCAACTTGCCGCGTCTATGCTCCCGGTCATCGGCGCTCCCGATCCTTACCCTGCCGAAGAGGAACGCCGGTGATCTAGCATTACTATGTTAAGTCGGTTTAGCAGTAGTCAGGGCACGGCTTCAGCC
>JBOGJX010000223.1:0-3238 GCA_050745285.1 Terriglobia bacterium | reverse complement strand
TCTCTTGGGTTTCAGCCAGCGTCGATCCCTGCGTGTTCGCGCCGGGTAATTCCTCAACCCAGCCGATGTAGCCTTCCGGGATTTTCTTGAAAACGGCGGTGAGTTCTATGCCGCTATAGTCACATTTTGTGCGGATTAAATCAACCGCGCTTTCTTCATGACTCGGCTTGACGCCGCCGCAGCGTGAGCCGGCTTCGGCGGGCGTGAGGCTCTCGCTCCAACTACGATTTGCCGTAGTCCCGCCCTTCAAATTAAGGGCGTAAACGGCATGCATGGCATAGATGGTGAGCCGTGGGGGAATCGAACCCTCAACCTACTGATTAAGAGTCAGTCCCGTCTGTTTCCATTCTTTACACCCTTCCTCTTCTTTTTCATGATCTTACGTCGATCATGGGATTCTGCTTTCGCTCAACTCGTAGAACCCATTTTCCTGCAATTACTTAACATTCGAGGCGAGTTTTGTTACGGTTTTCTTACGTTCCCAAAAAGGAAATCGATGGCTGCAGACACGCGCAGAATTCTGTCGTGCCTTCGTCATTCGCCTCGTTTCAGTCCTTTTTGCCTTCCATCGGTATCACGAAGCGCAGGCTCAAACGGCTCGAGACTATTCAACTGGTTCGCGAGGAAAGGGCCAGAGGGAAGCAAGAACTCGCCTACCATACTCGCCCTTTCGTTCTTTGTGGCATTCCACTGCGCCGCCCGCCACAGCACCTATTGTCGTACACTAGGCGCAACGGGAAGTTGTTCCTTGATATCACCGGCCATCCACGTTTCGGCCTTCCGTTCGGTCAGGACCGTCTCATTCCTATTTGGGTCGCCACGCTCGCAGTCCAGCAGAAAAGCCGAGTTGTGCACTTCGATAGCGCCGCTCGCATGCTGGATTTCTTTCACATGTCGAAAGATGGCCGTCACTACCGTCGAATCGTTCAGGGCTTCCAGCGCATCTTTGCTGCCACGATCTTCTTTGGATCGGAAGACAATCCCAGCGGCGACCGCATACTTGATTGGGCGCGCTTCCACTTCTTTGACCACATGCAGCTTTGGTTTACCGGACATCAACAGGAACAGTCAGCGGCTCAGGAGAAATTTGAGAACGCCATCACGCTCAGCGAAGCCTTCTATAACGAAATCGACTGCCATAGGATTCCCGTGGAACGTGAAGTTGTTGCGACACTCGCGCACGCGCCAGGGGTTCTCGACTTCTACATCTGGCTGGTCTGGAAGACCTGGACAGTGAGAGGATCTCCGGTTCGCATCCCGCTATTCGGCGCCTCGGGTCTGTGCGAGCAGCTCGGCTCAAAGCACTACACTCTCGATCGGGCCTTTCGGCTCACCCTCACGAGATGGCTGAGAGTGGTGAAGGCAATTTGGCCGGCTTGTCCTGCAGTGTTGTCCGACGACGGCCAGATGCTGCTCATCCGTTCATCGCATCCGTCACCGGCAATCCGCGCCTCAAGGTAGCAAAAATCCACATTTCTCCTGTGAATCCAGCGCCTTTTCCACGTGTTTCTCGCTACGTTCACCCGCCCAGCTTTTTCAAGTCTTTGCCGCCAAATGGCACGTGTCTTTAGCTACGCCGGACCGTGACTTTAGCTACGTAATCACGTGACTTTTGCTACGCACTTTCGCCTTAACAGATTCTACATCAATAGGTTATTGCGAGGCCCTGTAGTTACCTGTATTAGATCCCTGTAGAAAGAAACCTGTAGCAGGAAAAGCGGAATTGTGGAAAAGATCGATAAAGGCTCTCACAGGAGCCGCGCCTGCTCCGCAGGTTGAGAGCAGGGTTTCAACTCGTGGGCGAGTAACCAAATACGCTTGCGGAGTAGCGCCGAGGGATGGGACCCTCCGCGTGATCTCAGATCCGATAATGTGTTCTTACCGGCGCCCAGTGTTCGGTGAATGCGGCACTTGCCGGCGCCTCTTAAACCGTGAGCTTCTCAACCCGAACTGTGCTTTCCAGCCCAAGGTCATTTAGGGCCTGCCGGAGTTCTGCTTCTACATATACGGTGTCCTGAGCGCGAACAATCAGCGATGCGTCCATCGTGAGCAACAGATTTTGTCCCGAGGTTCGCAACTTCGGGATAAGCTTCGTCCCAAGTTTGTTCCACTGTTCCGGCGGAATATTTCCACGCAGGCAGATGCGAACGTGCTCATCCGCAGCCAGCTTGGCTGGCGCGCTCCCCGGAATGGCAGGCTGCTGCAAAACCAATTCCGGCGCCGGTTGTGGCGCCGCAACCCCGTTTGCCGCCTGCGAGACCGGTTGAGCCAGCGCATTGGCGCGAGAGCGGGTAAGCAGAAACGTCTTATCATCAAACGTCACTTCTTCAGGGCGGATAGCTTCTTTATACCAGACGCGCTCAAAACCGCTGCCCGGCTTTACTCCCGAAGCCAGCCCAAAATCCCCTCTTTCTACGAAGCTGACGATTTGCATACGCAGCACTTGCTCAGGGTCCAGAAGACGAGTGAGCGATCCGTCGAGGAATGCCTGCCGGCATCCCTTAAGCGGCCACGCTCCGCCTTCCTTCAGGGCGGTGGGCCAATTGCGTTCCAAGTATCCCGCTCCAATCGACTCGTTCAGCAGCCCGTCTGCCTTTAGCGCCGCCACAACACGGCCAGTGAGACTGGCCGCATTGCCACTCGCGTGCCCAGCGCCAAGGTCGATCTCACGCATTCCCTCGGCTCCGCGCGAATCGGCAATCGCAGCGTACCGGTAGCTTGCCCAAACCTCTTCTCGTAGCGCTTCTTCCGATTCCTTGATCTGCCGGACGACTTCGCCGCGCTCCGATGGATCAAAGTCGGCCCCCAGAACACCGGCTCTCAGATCTTCATCCACCCGCTTCCAGGCCAACCACGCCTCAGCCCGTTCACGCAGGCTCCGGCCCGGCTTCCGCACCAGCCATACCAAAGCCGCAGGATAGAGGCGATCGGATGCGCCCCGCCGCCGCGTCCAGTCTCCCAGCGTTTTTCTGATCTCGGGACTCCACTCTGTCTCGGGACCGACTACGACCACCTTGAGCTTCGGCGTGTCTTCGACGTCCGACCCATCAGCCGGAAAGGGATCAACCGGCGTTACCCGTCCCTTCTCGAATTCCTGCTTTACCACCGTCTGCACCGCCTTCAGTACCTCGGCGTCATCCAGGGCCGCCCTCCGGTCGCCCACCACTTTCTTGAGCGTGGGCTTGTATCCAATCCGAAAGCCGTCCGTCCCAATTTTGCGGATGAAGAATGCGCGCTT
>JBOGJX010000222.1:0-5568 GCA_050745285.1 Terriglobia bacterium | reverse complement strand
GTAGTTCTTGAGGAGGTCATCGAGCACCGGCGCCCTCCGCCGGGAACACTCAGCCTGCTTGCGGCCATGGGTCCGGGGTTCTGTTCGGAGTTGGTTCTCTTGCGGTGGTAGTGGTGGTAGCCACGGTCAGTGCTTTTCTGACCGTGGGTTTTTCACTGTGACAACGGCACACGGTCAATCAAAGAACGATTGACCGTGGCTACCCCGGTGGTAATTGTGGATCACAGCGCGCTCAAAACGGACGTGTTGATCGTTGGGGCCGGACCCGCCGGGCTCGCTGCCGCTATCGCGGCGCGCCAGAAGGGATTCAAGGTTACGGTCGCCGATTGCGCCTTCCCTCCCATTGATAAGGCGTGCGGAGAGGGTTTGATGCCAGGAGGAGTTCGCGCTCTCGGTCAGCTCGGAATCGTTGTAGGCTCGACCGACTCATTTCCATTCCGCGGGATTCGCTTTATCGGATGCGGAGTCTCTTCGGAAGCCGCGTTTCCAGAAGGCCATGGCTCCGGCGTGCGGCGGACAACGCTCCATCGCGCCCTGCTGGCCCGCGCCCGAGAAGTTGGAGTTTCGGTATTGTGGGGCACACGGGTGCAAACGGACCTGGGCAAGCGCGTGTCCGTCAATGGACAACCCGCCCAGTACGATTGGCTCATCGGCGCTGACGGCCAGGGATCGAAGGTACGGCGCTGGGCCGGCCTCGAAGCGGGGCGAGGCAGTTCAAGGCGCTTCGGCTTTCGCCGCCATTTCCAGGCCAAGCCGTGGGCCGATTGCGTGGAAGTTTATTGGGGCGAGCGCTCCCAGCTCTTTATTACACCGGTTGGCGCTAAGGAAGTTTGTGTTGCGGTTCTCTCGCGGCATCCTCACCCCCGCCTCGCGGGCGCGCTTCCGTCATTCCCTGAGGTTGCCAGCCGGCTTAAGAATGCGCCTCCCACTTCTATGGAAAGGGGAGCCATCTGCGCAAATCACACTTTCCGCGCGGTGGCGCGTAACCGGGTGGCGCTGGTGGGCGACGCTTCGGGCTCGGTCGATGCCATCACGGGTGATGGGATTTCGCTCGCTTTCCAACAAGCCATCGCGCTTGCTGCGGCGATGGAGCGGGGTGACTTGACTCTTTACCAGGCAGCACACCGGAGCATCCTCCGCACGCCGGCCCTCATGGCAAGGTTGATGGTGAAGCTGGATAGGTATGCGTGGCTGCGGCGGCGAGCGCTACGCGGCCTTGCCTCCGAGCCTGGCTTATTTGCGGGGCTTTTTGCCGTCCATGTGGGCGCGTCCCCTGCCACGTTTGGTGTGCGCCGGGCCGCGGCGCTGGCCTGGCGGCTCTTGGGAGTGTAGAGGCGAGTTTATCCCGCCACTGAGGATGTAGCGCAGAGTTTTGTCTTTAAAACTCTGCGGCTTTTCGCATGGAATCATAGAGATCCGCAGAGTTTTGAAGGCAAAACTCTGCGCTACACGCTCGGCCCTCCCATAGGGTGGCCCAACGGTAACAGCACGCCCATGATCCTTCCCTTAACTCCGGTCCGCTTCAAGCAGCACGCAGCCAAGCTCTTTGGCCGGAAGACCGGCATTGTGTGCGGAGAAGAGCGATTCACCTACCAGGAGTTCGACCAGCGTTGTGACAGCCTGTCGGCCGCCTTATTGCGTCTCGGGGTCAAATCCGGGGACCGTGTTGCTTTCCTGAGCTTCAATTGCCACCGCCTTCTTGAGGCCTATTACGGCGTGCCGCAGATCGCCGCCATCCTTCTTCCTCTGAACCTGCGGCTCAGCGCTGAGGAGCTCGGCACGATCCTGAAGGACGCCTCTCCGCGCCTGCTTTTCTTCGACCCGGAATTCGCTGCCATCGTGGAAGTGATTCGGAAATCCAGTTCTTCAATCCAGCGCGCCATTTGCCTGGATGACCCCACGCCGGATTGGGCTTACGCGCAGACCTACGACGAGTTGCTCGCCTCCTCCGGGCCGGAGCCGGTCGATTGGACCGCGATCGACGAAAATTCCACTGCCGAGCTCTTCTACACCAGCGGTACCACGGCCTACCCGAAAGGTGTCTGCCTGACGCATCGCAATCTATATCTCCATGCTTTCTACGTGGCCACTGCCCAACGTTTGGGGGATGATGATGTGGGCACCTACGCGGTTCCCCTTTTCCACGTCAACTCGTGGGGCGCGCCGCACACGCTCACCCTGACCGGCGCCCGGCACGTGATCCTGCGCAGGTTCGACCCTCCTGCTCTGCTGGAACTGGTTCAGAAGGAGCGCATCACGCGCTTGCAGATGGTTCCGGCCATGGCCATCGCTCTGATCAATCACCCGGAATTTAAGCGGCATGACGTTTCCAGCGTGAAGGAAGTGATGACGGGCGGCGCGCCCTCAAACACGACGCTCATCCACGAACTGGAGAGCAAGTTCCCCGGCGCCGTCGTGGCGGGAGGCTATGGACTGACGGAAACCTCTCCGGTCGCCACCATCGCGTATATCAAGGAGCACCTGAAAGGGGATTCGGCGGAAACTCAACTTCGGCGCCAAGCCGCGGCCGGACACGTGATCGCGGGGGTTGAAGCGCGTGTGGCATCCCCCGATGGCAGCGAGGTTCCGCCTGATGGCAAGACGCCGGGTGAGCTGCTGATTCGCGGCGACACGGTGATGGCAGGCTATTGGAATCAGCCGGAAGAGACGGCGCGCGCGCTGGCCGGCGGGTGGCTGCGCACCGGCGACCTTGCCACGGTTGACGAAGAGGGCTACATCCTGATCGTCGATCGCCTGAAGGATATGGTCCTGAGCGGCGGAGAAAATGTGGCTACGGCCGAAATCGAGCGGATCATCTATCAACACGCAGCCGTGCTCGAATGCGCGGTAATTGCCGTTCCTGATGAGCGATGGGGCGAAGTCGCGAAAGCGCTGGTCACGCTTCGTCCCGGTTGCGCGGCCACGGAAGCAGAGATCCTATCTCATTGCCGGGGACACCTGGCTGTCTTTAAGGTTCCGAAGTCGGTCGAGTTCCGCGAGTCACTTCCCAAGGGCGGCACAGGGAAAATCCTGAAGCGCGTCCTGCGCGAGCCCTATTGGGCAGGCCGCGACCGGCAGGTGCAATGAAGTACCCACGGCACGGTTTGGGTGCCGTGGGTTTTTCTTTTGCCAATCCAACCGCCCACGGCACAAACCCCGTGCCGTGGCTACCCGCTGACGGCTGATCGCTTTTTATGGAAATCCTCGCTAACGAGCCGCTCAAGCCTTACACCACGTTCAAGATTGGCGGACCGGCGCGTTACTTCGCCCGGCTCGCCGGCCGCCATGAAATTCCGCAGGCCATCGAATTCGCCTCTTCTCACGGACTTCCGATTTTTGTGCTGGGTGGCGGAAGCAACCTGCTCGTAAGCGACGCCGGCCTGGATGCGCTCGTCCTGCATCCGGCGAGTCAGGGAATCACGCAGACGGAGGAACGGGATGGCGATGTCCTGATCTGCGCTGAGGCGGGTGAGCCTTGGGACCGGGTGGTGGCGCACGCGGCGGCCAACCAATGGTGGGGCATCGAGAACCTTTCGCACATCCCCGGCCACGCAGGCGCAGCGCTGGTTCAGAACATCGGCGCCTACGGCCAGCAGTTGAGCAGCGTGCTAGAGCGCGCAGAGATCGCGGACCTCACGAGTGGAAATGTGCGACTGCTGGCCCGCGATGAATGTGGCCTGGGTTACCGCCGGAGCATCTTCAACAGCTCTCACAAGGGCCGATTCCTCATCCTAAACCTCACGCTCCGCCTCTCTCGTATCCCGCAACCGCATCTCGCCTACCCGGACGTGAAGGCATGGTTTGAAGCGCGGAATATTAAGGATCCCTCAATCAACGAAATCCGCCAAGCCATCATTTCCATTCGAGACCGAAAGTTTCCCTACCCGAGGGTTGAGAAAGGTGGGAACGCGGGATCGTTCTTTAAGAACCTGACGCTGAGCCAGGAAGAATACGACGCGCTCGACCGGAGCATTCAGGATAATTTTGGCGCGGTTGAGCGAGACCGCTTGCACGAATTGCGAAGCCGGTTCGTCGCCTCCAATGGCATTCGAATCCCCACGGCGTTTTTGATGGAGATTTGCGGCCTCAAAGGTTTCCGGCTGGGCGGAGCACAGGTGAATGAAACCCAGCCGTTGGTTTTGCTAAATCAAGGCGGCGCAACGGCGCGCGATGTGCTGCTGCTCGCGCAGCACGTCCGGCAGACGCTCTTTGCAAAAACGGGCATGAAGGTTGCCCTCGAGCTCGAGCTTGCCGGATTCACCCAGGAAGAGATCGATGCGTTTATGGCGATTGAATAGCAGTGTAGCGGCGGCGTCTCCGCCGCCGATGTTGTAGGGGCGCTGCTGACGGGAAGCACTGCTTCCCCTCCGTCCAAACTCGAGGGCGCGGCGAGCAGCGCCCCTACGAAAGCGCTCCCTCCGATTGATGACCGCGCTGCAACCCGTCGCCCAAAGCAGGAATCTCAGACCATAGCAAGCGGCGAAACGGAGGCAAAAACCATGCGGCAGATCATTGGGGTGGCAGCACTGGTTTTCATGTTCGCGGGCTGCGCGTGGACAGCGGGGCCGCAGCAAGCGACGGCGCCGCGTTTCGAGCCCATCAAGGTGGCTTCTGTCTCGGAGGCGGTATATCCGTTTGCAAGCCCCGGATTCGGCACATTAGTGCTGCGGGTGACGGTGGACGGATCGGGCAAAATCGAAAACGTCACGGTGATCTATGGCATCCCGTCGCTCACCGAAGGCGCGGAGAGCGCGGTGCGCGAATGGAAATTCAAACCCGCCACGCTCGATGGCAAACCCATGACCACATCCATGATCGCGGCCTTCACGTATGGCACGTGGCCGTTCGGAAATGCTTTTGGGACGGTAAGACCACAAGAACAAGAAGACGATCATAAGGCAGGCTTCTTTGCGCCGATCAAGGTCATCGCCAACGCACCGGCGCCGTATCCGTTTGCCAGCCTTGCGTCCGGAACGGTGATACTCCAGGTGATGGTGGACGAAGCGGGCGCAATTAAGAACATCAACGTGCTTCACGGCATCCCGTCGCTCACCGAAGATGCGGAGAGTGCAGTGCGCGCATGGAAATTCAAACCGGCGGTGCTGGATGGCAAACCCGTAACGACCTCGATGGTGGCGTCGTTTGCGTTCAGGGTTCCGTCATGGCACCGGTGAAGATCTGTAGCGGCGGCATCCCCGCAGGGTACTGAAGGGCTTTTTTGGCTGTCATTCTGAGCGGAGCGAAGAATCTGCTTTTGTGTGAAATCCAGAACATGCGAGATTCTTCGTCGCCTTCGGCTCCTCAGAATGGCATATTTTCAGCATCCTGCCCGGAAAATTCCGGCCAAGAGGGCGGAAGGGCACGGTTTCAACCGTGCCGGAAACGCCCTCACCCCGCCTTGCGGCACCCCTCTCCCGCATGAGCGGGAGAGGGGCCGGGGAGAGGGATGCGAATCGTGGCGGCATGGCTAAAGCCATGCCCTTCCGGAGTCCTTTTCATGCTTTGCGGAGGTCGCAAAGCGACATGGCCGACTGCCAAGTTTGTCATGCTCCGGCAAAACATCACGCG
>JBOGJX010000221.1:0-4305 GCA_050745285.1 Terriglobia bacterium | reverse complement strand
GTTAGGGCGCAGCAAGCAGCGCCCCTACGCGATTTCGTCTGGGATGCGTATATCTGGCAGAAAACGCCGTGTATGCGCCACCCAGACTGCCACAGCGCTACTCCTCCTCTTCCTCTTTCCCGTGCCCGGCAGCCTTCGCCGCAGCAATGACCTTTTCCGCATTCTGCGGCGGGACGTAATCGTAGTGCGAATATTCCATGGAATAGGTTCCGCGCCCTTGCGTCATTGAGGTGAGGTCCGAGGCATAGGCCAGCATTTCCGCGAGCGGCGCCTGAGCCTTGATAATGGTTAAGCCGCCGTTCGAGTCCATGCCCTGAATCCGTCCCCGCCGCCCATTGAGATTGCCCATGATGTCCCCCGAATAGACTTCCGGCACGGTAATCTCCACGTTCATGATGGGTTCGACCAAACACGGCTTGGCTTGCGCCATGCAAGCCTTGAAGGCCTTTGATCCGGCCAGCTTAAAGGCCATTTCCGACGAGTCAACATCGTGATATGAGCCATCGAAGAGGCTCACGCGGAAGTCCACCACCGGGAAGCCCGCCAGGTACCCCTTTGCGGCGGCGTCATGGATGCCCTTTTCGACCGCGGGAATAAAATTCCGGGGTATGGACCCGCCAAAAATGTCATTGACGAATTCAAAGCCGGCGCCGCGCGCGAGCGGCTCCAGCTTGATCCAACAGTCGCCGTACTGCCCGTGGCCGCCCGTTTGCTTTTTGTGCTTGCCTTGCGCCTCCGCCTTGGCGCGGATGGTTTCGCGGTAAGGAATCTTGGGGGCCTTCAACATGACTTCCACGTTGAAGCGCTTCTTGAGCTTGGCAACGACCACCTCCACATGCTGCTGGCCGGAGCCCGCGAGCAGGAATTCGTTGGTCTGCGGATCGCGCGAAAAGCGGAGCAGAAGGTCTTCCTCGAGCATTCGATGAATGGCGGTTGAAAGTTTTTCTTCGTCGTTACGGGATTTCGGCTCGATAGCGAATGAAATCGCGGGCTCGGGGAGATGCAGCCGGGGATGTAGGACCGGCACCGCCTTGTCTCCCAGCGTATCGCCCGTGAGTGTGTCCTTGAGTTTGGAGACGGCGCCCAGATCCCCGGCGCGCAGCTCACCCACCGGGGTTTGCGTCTTGCCCTGGACCACGGCTATATGCGAGAACTTTTCCGCCCCACCCCGGTTGAAGTTGGCCACGCTTGCCTCATTTTTCAGCGCGCCGGAAAGCACCTTGAAATAGCTGACGCGCCCGGCAAAAGCGTCTGCCAGGGTTTTAAACACGTAGACCGCGAGCGGCTGGTCCACGGCCATCTTGCGCTTGATCTTTGCCCCGCCTTCCGCCGCCTCGCCTTCCCACTCGCCGCAATCGGCGGGTGATGGAAGATAAGTTGTGATGAAGCTGAGCAGGTTTTCAGAGCCGATGTTGGGCAGCGCGGCGCACACGGCGACGGGAACGATTCGCCGCTGGCGGATGGCTTCTTTCAAACCCGGAATGAGGTCTTCCAGCGGAATCGTGCCTTTTTCAAAGAATTCCTCGAGCAGCGCGTCGTTCCCCTCGGCCACCATTTCCACCATCGCCTCGTGGGCGCTCGTCGCCGCTTCGACGATCTCCGGGGGAATTTCGGATTCCTTCGCCTTGCCGCTGCCGTTCGCCTCATACGAGGTGGCCTTCATCTGCACAAGATCGATAACGCCGTGGAAGCCCCTCTCTTCTCCCCAAGGCAACTGGACCGGGATCACCTGCCGGCCAAACTTCTCCCTGAGAGCATTGAGCGCGCGATCAAAGCTCGCGCGCTCGCGGTCCATCTGGTTCACCACGAAGGCGCGAGGCAGACCATATTTTTCGCAGAAGCCCCATGTCTTTTCCGTCTGCACCTCAACCCCCGAAACCGCGTGGACCAGCAGCAGGGCCGCGTCCGCGGCGGCCATGGCCGCTTCGGTCTCATGCAGGAAGATGTTGAAGCCGGGCGTGTCAATGAAGTTGATTTTGCATTTCTCCCACTCGGCGTAGGCCAGCGACGCGCTGATCGAAAACTTACGCTGGATTTCCTCCTCGTCGTAGTCGGTGACGGACGACCCGTCATCGACCCGCCCCTGCCGGTTTACCATGCCTGCCGTGTAAAGCAGCGAGGAGATAAGTTGGGTCTTTCCCGTGTGACCGTGTCCTGCGAATGCAATGTTGCGGATGTTCTCTCCCTCGTAGGTTTTCAACGCCAGCTCCTTCAACCGAGAGTGTGGTTCCCCGCAGCGCGAGGTCTTGAAGAGACACGAATCCTAACACAACCCCTCCGCATGGTTCAACGTCAGGTCGTAGGGGGCGCGCGCCAGAAGATGAACCACAAAGACTCGAAGGCACAGAGAAAGAGGGTTACGTGCCTTTCCTTTGTGTCTTGGTGTCTTTGTGGTGAAATAATTGTGGCTGGGTACGTTCGTTCAAAATGTGTCGCGCAACAAAATCAGCTCAGGTCGATTCCGGGAAAGAAGTAGGAAATCTCAAAGGCGGCGGTTTCCGGCGCGTCGGAGCCGTGGATGGCGTTGCGCTCGATGCTCTCCGCGAAGAGTTTGCGAACTGTGCCGGGCGCGGCCTTCGCGGGGTCCGTTGCCCCCATCACTTCGCGCAGACGCGCAATCGCATTCTCCCCTTCCAGCACCATTACCAGCGCAGGGCCGGAGATCATGAATACGGTAAGGCTCTCAAAGAACGGCCGCTCCCGATGGACGGCGTAAAAGCCCTCGGCCTCTTTCTTCGTCAGGCTTTCCAGCCGCGCCGCGATGATGCGGAATTGATTCGCCTCAAAAATCTTTATGATGTCGCCCACGTTTCCGGCGCTCACCGCGTCGGGCTTAATGATGGTCAAGGTGCGTTGTAACGCCATAGCCCTCCGTATTCCTTTGCACTGCCAGTTAGAAAATTCTCGCCGTTCGGCGCGGATTTAAAGGCATGTCATTCTGAGCGAAGGGAAGAACCTGCTTTTGCAGGACGGCGGCCCCATAAAAGCAGATTCTTCGCTTCGCTCAGAATGACAGCAGTTCAATTTGCGGCGGACTTCCCCAAAGCAGCCGCCATGGCTTCTCCGATCAGCGCGGGGCTGGGCGCTACGCGAATGCCGGCGGCTTCGAGCGCGGCGATCTTGTCAGCGGCCGCGCCTTTGCCCCCGGAAATGATGGCTCCGGCGTGTCCCATGCGGCGGCCGGGCGGAGCGGTGCGTCCGGCAATAAATCCGACGACGGGCTTTTTAACGCTGGATTTGACAAAGGCCGCGGCTTCCTCTTCGGCGGCGCCACCGATCTCGCCAATCATCACAATGCCGTGCGTCTCCGGGTCCGCGGCCATCAGGCGCAGCGCGTCGATAAACTGGGTTCCAATAACCGGATCGCCGCCAATGCCCACGCACGTGGATTGCCCGATGCCGAGCGCCGTAAGCTGTCCCACGGCTTCGTAGGTGAGAGTCCCGCTGCGGGATATAACGCCCACGTGACCTTGCATATGAATATGGCCGGGCATGATCCCAACCTTGCATTTGCCGGGTGAGATCACTCCAGGGCAATTGGGGCCTACCAGCCGGGTTGGTCTGCCGGTGAGGAATTGCTTCACGCGGATCATATCCAGCAGCGGAATGCCTTCGGTAATGGCGATGACCAAGGGAAGTCCCGCGTCGGCCGCTTCCATGATGGCGTCTGCGGCAAAAGGGGGCGGAACAAAAATCACCGAGGCGTTGGCCGCAGTTTTGTCCTTTGCCTCGGCAACGGTGTTGAAAACGGGAATCCCGTCCACCGCCGTGCCGCCCTTTCCGGGCGTGACCCCGGCCACGACTTTGGTGCCATATTCCACGGCCTGCCGAGTGTGGAAGCTGCCTTCGCGCCCGGTGATTCCCTGAACCAGCAGTCGCGTGTTTTCATCAACGAGAATGGACATGAGTACCCAACTATTGGCGATTGGTGATTTATGATTGGTGATTGCTCAGCGCGACCTCGCGGTTGCCCGCGACGCTGCAAAAATGCGAATCAATTCGTTTGTCTCAGCCAGCAAGTCTTCCAGCCTGTCTCCTCTTACAATTCCTGCATCGATGAGCAACTCTAGCCAAAATGCGGTCTCGTCCGCCTCTTCTACAACTACGCCGATTTTCGAAATAAAATCGGCCCGTGACCGGGCCCTGCAAGCGCTCCGATAGTTTGCTGCCACCGATGTTCCGGAGCGCAGAATCTGCCTGCCCAAGACGCGAGCCTCTTCGGTCTTAGGCAGAGCACGAAACAGCTTAATGACGCGCAAAGCAAATTGCTTGGTTCTCTGCCTGAGATCTTCCGGCCCAGAAATC
>JBOGJX010000220.1:0-4077 GCA_050745285.1 Terriglobia bacterium | reverse complement strand
GGGTTCGGGCGCAGCAAGCAGCGCCCCTACGAAGGAGCAGGCAGCGTAATCGCGCTTTGCCCAAAGCTGTCCGGGTAATCGGGGGAGTGTTGGCCGATGACCGCCGTTACAGGGTTTCGCTGCGCAGGGCGGGGAGCTCCTGGTCCTTATATTGAAGCTGATAGAGCTTGAAATAAAGGCCGCGCTTTTCGAGCAGTTCGCGATGCGTGCCGGCCTCGCGGACGCGGCCCTTGTGCATCACGATAATCTTGCTGGCGTTCTGAATGGTCGATAGGCGGTGCGCGATGACGAGTGACGTGCGGTTGCGGAGCATGCCGCGCAGCGCGTCGCGGATCAGCGCCTCGGTTTCGGGGTCTACGCTGGAGGTGGCCTCGTCGAGGATCAGAATCTTCGGGTTATGCGCCAGAGCCCGGGCAAAGGACAGAAGCTGCTTCTGGCCAGTTGAGAGTGTTACGCCGCGCTCCTTCACCGGCTCGTTAAATCCGCCGGGCTGACTCTCGATGAAGTTCAGGATGTTCACTTGCCTGGCCGCCACGCGCACCTGCTCGTCCGTGATCCACTCCGTGCCCATGCGAATGTTGCTCGCGATGGTGCCGGAGAAGAGGAACGGGTCCTGTAGCACGATGCCGAAGTTGCGCCGCAAGTCGCTCATGCGAAGCTGACGGACGTCGACGCCATCGAGCAGCACCTGCCCTCCCAGCACATCGTAGAAGCGCAGCAGCAGGTTGGTGAGCGTGGTCTTGCCAGCGCCCGTGTGGCCCACCACCGCGACCGTTTCCCCGGGATCGATCGAGAGCGAGACGTTTTCCGTGACCATCTGGTGATCCTGATAGGCAAAGTCCACGTTGCGGAATTCGACGCGCCCTTGCGCCTCCGGCAGCGGCAGTGGATTTTCGGGATCCTGAATGGTGACCGGCGTATCGAGAAGCTTGAAAATGCGCTCGGAGCTTGCCATGGCCGATTGCAGGATGTTGTATTTATCGCTCAGATCCTGAATGGGCCGGAAGAAACGCTGCGAATATTGAATGAACGCCATGGCCGTGCCAATGCTGACCATGCCGTGGAGACTCATCACTCCGCCGCGATAGATGATAATGGCCACCGCGACAACGCCCAGGAATTCGACCGTGGGGTAGAAAAGCCCGTAGGCCAGGATGGAGTCCTTATAGGCTTTCATGTGGCCGCGGTTGATCGCTTCAAATTCCTCGAAACTGCGCTCCTCATGCCCAAAAAGCTGGAGCGTGGCGACGCCCGTCAAGTGCTCCTGCAGGTACGAGTTGATTCGCGCGATGGCCACCCGGATGCGCCGGTAAGAATTCCGGACCGCCTTGCGAAACGCCATGGTGGTGAGGATGATGAACGGCAGCACGGAAAAGGTGAGCAGCGCCAGCTTCCAGTTTAACTCGAGCATCACCACCAGGATGCTGAGCAGGGTGAAGAAATCGCCGAAGATGGCGACCACGCCGGAGGCAAACATGTCATTCAGCACATCCACGTCCGTCGTGACGCGCGTCACCATGCGGCCCACCGGGTTACGGTCAAAATAACTTACTTGCAGGCGCTGCAAGTGGCTGAAAACCTGGTTGCGCATGTCGTACATCACCTTCTGCCCGATCAACTGCATGGCAAAGTCCTGGGCGAACTGCAGGACGAAGGCCAACAGGATGCAAGGCAGGAGCAGGATGAAGGCAATCTGCAGAATGCCGGTGAGCGGATTCGCGCTGAGAACATGCAGCAGGAAGCGAGGCATCTGGCGGTGGCTGGTGGGGTCGAGATAGCGGTCGACCTCAAGCTTCATGAGATAGGGTGGGACCGCCTGCAAAATACCGTAGAAGAAGATCGCAATAAAGGCGAGGGCTACGACGGCGCGATACGGGCGCAAGTATTGCAGCAAGCGCCGCATCAGGCGCGAATCATACGCCTTGCCCAGTATTTCTTCTTCTTGGAAAGCTTCAGCCATTAAAGAAACCTGTCAGTTGTTTGTGGTACGTTGTCCGTTGCAAGATTCAAGTTCGTAGGGGCGCAGCAAGCAGCGCCCCTACGAAGTACCAAGTGGCAACGGACCACAGACAACGAACAACGAACGATTTTCCTACCCTTCCATCTCCAGCTCTTCTTCAATCAGTTGCCGGTTGTAAAGCTCGGCGTAATATCCCTGATTGGCGAGCAGCTGCTCGTGCGTGCCGCGCTCGACGATGCCGCCACCGTGAAGTACGACGATTTCATCGGCGTTGCGGACCGTCGAGACGCGGTGTGAAATCATCAGCGTGGTGCGGCCCGCCATGATGCCCGTAAGTTGACCCAGGATTTTTTCTTCCGTACCCGTATCCACGCTGGAAAGAGCGTCATCGAGGATCAGGATGCGAGGATCGCGGATCACGGCGCGCGAGATGGCGGCTCTCTGTTTCTGGCCGCCGGAAAGCGTGATGCCGCGCTCCCCGACCAGGGTGTCGAAGCCCTTGGGAAAGGCGCGAATCTCGGGCAGAATGTTGGAGACATCGGCGGCCCTCTCGACGTCGTCCCCGGAGGCCATCGGCGATCCGAACTTGACGTTTTCGCTCAGCGTGTCGCTGAAAAGGAACGTTTCCTGCGGGACGAATCCGATGTGCTGGCGCAGCGTTTTCAGGGGAATCTGGCGGACGGGCACGCCATCAATCAGAAGACTGCCTTCCGGGGCGTCATAGAGCCGTGGGATCAGGCTAACAAGAGTCGTCTTGCCCGCTCCGGTCTCTCCCACGATGGCCACCGACCGGCCCGCCGGAATGCGCAGGTTAACGTCCTTCAGCACGGGCTTGCCGTTGTAGGAAAACGTCAGGTTGCGGAACTCCACTTCGCCATGTATTTGGGTGACGGGGTCCGGCGGAACGTGCCGGTCATCAATCTCAGGCTGCGCGCCAAAAATCTGCCACAGGCGCTCCTGCGAGGCGAGGCCGCGCTGCACCAGATTCGTGACGTATCCCAGGGCGATCATGGGCCAGATGAGATACATCATGTAAACGTTGAAGGCCATGAAGGTGCCGAGCGTAATCCGCCCGGAAAGGACGTGCCAGCCGCCCATCACCAGGATGAGCAGAAATGAGATCCCGAAGACCGCGGCGAGCGATGGCCAAAGAAAGCTGGTGATCCAGATCAAGCGTTTGTTCTTTTGCACGTACTCGCGGTTCATGCGCTCAAACAGGGCCTTCTCGGCTTCCTCCTGGCAAAACGCGCGCACCACGCGGACGCCCGCCAAGCTCTCGCGCACGCGCTCGGTGAGGTCTGAATAGACGCCCTGGACGATCTCAAACTGGTCGTGAATTTGCTGGCCGAAGTAGCGGACGGTATAGGAGACGATGGGCAAGGGAGCGATCGAAACCAGCGTCAGCTCCCAATCCAGGCGGAACATGAGGGCGAGCGCGGCAATTCCCACCACCACCGTGTTCGCGGAATACATGATGCCCGGTCCCACCAGGTTGCGCACGGCGCTCAGGTCATTCGTCAGCTTCGACATCAGGTCGCCCGTGCGCGTTTCGTTGTAAAAGCGCTGCGAAAGGCGGCAGAGGTGGGCGAACAGGTCGTTGCGAAGGTCGTATTCGATATCGCGCGAGATTCCGATCAGAATCCAGCGCATCCAGAACTGAAAAACAGCTTTGGTCAGGGCGATGGCGAGGATCACACCCGCGAAGAGAAGCAACTCGCTCCCGCCTGCATGGCGGTGCATGCCGTCGATTCCCGCCTTGATGATAAGGGGGATAATGATGCCCACCAGGTTGGTGATGATGAGCGCGGCAAATCCTATCATGTAACGCCCTTTGTAGCGTGCCAGGTAGGGCATTAAAGGGCGTAGGCGTCGGAGCATAAGGAGATTTCGCAGTGGGGTGGCTTGAATTTAACTCGAAACCCATTATACCGAAGGGCATTAAAACCGCGCAATATTCTGAATGTGAGGTAGTGGGTTAGTTCGATGAATGTCACCGCGGGTCATTTTCATGGCAGTCGATCATGTCGCTTGGCGACACCCGCAAAGCATGAGAATTCAGTCGGAAGGGCACGGCTTCAGCCGTGCCGTGAGCGTGGCCTCCTCACCCCCGTCCCCTC
>JBOGJX010000219.1:0-1989 GCA_050745285.1 Terriglobia bacterium | reverse complement strand
TGCTTTTGCAAGGAGGCGTCCGTCAGAAGCAGATCCTTCGCTTCGCTCAGGATGACATTTGCTTCGGCCGCGGACGCGAGGCCGCGCTGCGCCACACGTGCTGCGCGCCATGACCCATTTGAGATCGTTGAAACTACGCGGAGAATGACCTTGACGCCTACGGAGCTGTTTACCTTACTGCCGCTGCTGATCCTGGGCGGGGCCTCGATCGTGGTGATGATGGCCATCGCGGTCCGGCGCAGCCACGTCTTGACGGTTACGCTCACGCTCATCGGGCTCGCGGCGGCCTTTGCGTCGCTCTTTTGGGTGGCGCCGCGCGCGCCACAGCAAGTTTCCTCCCTGTTGATTATCGATAAGTACGCTCTTTTCTATATGGGGCTTGTCATCGCCGCCACCTTTGCGGTGGCTCTGCTATGCTACGGGTACTTCGAACGCCACGAAGGTGATCCCGAAGAGCTCTACGTATTGCTTCTGATTGCGGCGCTTGGGTCCGCAGTTCTGGTGGCGAGCAGCCATTTTATTTCTTTCTTTCTCGGCCTTGAATTGTTGAGCGTAGCTCTCTATGCGCTCACCGCGTATCTGCGCACGCGGAGGTTTCCTCTCGAAGCGGGGATTAAATACCTGATCCTTGCCGCGTCTTCAGCCGCGTTTCTCCTCTTCGGCATGGCGCTGATTTATAGCCAGCTTGGCACCATGGATTTTGCCAAGATCCGGGAATTGGTTTTAAGCTCGCCCGGCGCGAACCATGCCATCCTGCTTGCGGGCACGGCGCTCATCATCACCGGTTTCGGCTTCAAGCTAGCCTTGGTTCCGTTTCACCTTTGGACGCCGGACATTTACGAGGGCGCTCCGGCCCCCGTCACGGCCTTCGTCGCTACGGTTTCAAAGGGCGCGATGTTTGCGCTGCTGCTGCGTTACTTCTCCTGGTCAGGATCGCATCATCTTGGCGCAGTATTCCTGGTCTTTACGATCATCGCCATCGCCTCGATGATTGCTGGCAATGTGCTGGCCATGATGCAGGACAACGTGAAGCGCATCCTGGCCTATTCCTCCATCGCACACATGGGATACCTCCTGGTGGCATTTCAGGCAGGGGGAGAGTTGGCAGCGCAAGCGGTCGCGTTCTACCTGGTGGCGTACTTTATCACCACCATCGGGGCGTTCGGCGTGATCAGCGTTATGTCCAATAAGAATAGGGACGCGGACGACATCGCCGATTATCGCGGCCTTTTCTGGCGGCGTCCCGTGCTCGCGGCCATCTTCACCGCCATGCTGCTTTCACTGGCTGGCATTCCGTTGACCGCAGGATTTGTGGGCAAGTTCTATATCATCACAGCGGGCACTTCGTCAGCCATCTGGCTGCTGGTCTTCGTTCTTATCATCTCGTCCGTCTTCGGCCTTTACTACTACCTGCGCGTGCTCGTGGCCATGTACTCGGGCCTCGCGCATGGACACGGCGAAGAGGCAGAAGGCGCAGCCACCTCTTCTCTGGTCCCCACGCTATCCCTCAGCGGCGGGATTGTTCTTGCCGTCCTCACGATCCTGCTCGTCTGGGTTGGAGTCTATCCCTCCACGCTATTCCATATTGTTCATGCCACCGTTGCCGGCGTACTCTGACGTTCCGAAATCGGGTAGCCACGGCACGATTCTTGTGCCGTGGGCCTTCAGACGCATCTTCCTTTTTGTTCGGGGCGGAATTTCGGGTACAACCGCTTAAGATTAGGGCAGTTATTTGTTTCGCGGTTTGTGAGGCTCCTGACTACATGGCGGGAAGTGTCACGCCGAGAGCTTCGAGGATTTCTTACTGGCGAGCATCCGGCTGAGGCAGTTTGGTCACGGTGGTTTTTTCATCGACCGGATAATGGAGCAGGCACAGACGCGCCAAGGCCCGCAAGGCATCGGGCAGCGTGAGGGCATCCGCTGGGGTCTCCGTGGCGCCCAACGCGGCCCGCAACCGCCGCTCCATCTCTCGACTGACTTTCAGCGCCA
>JBOGJX010000218.1:0-10170 GCA_050745285.1 Terriglobia bacterium | reverse complement strand
ACCACCGCCTGCCAGGCCAATGCCGTTAGAATCTGCGAGGCGCCTGCCCCGCGCAGTTGCCGGAATGACTTGCCGGCGCCGCGAAATGCCAGGCTGTAGCGTATGGGGAACGACCGCAGCGCCTCCGCGCCCAGGATACACAACTGGAGGCAATAGCCGGCAAAATATCCCATCACAATGCTGTAAACGCCATAGCGGTGAAAGCCCGCGAGAATGAAAGCGATCACCGTAACGTTGCGGAAGAAGCCAGCCGCTGACCCGATGGCGAAGCGATGCTGGCTGAAGAGCAGAGACCGGAAGACTTCCGCCGCCCCCGCCGGGATGAGAATGAAGAAGAGCCAGCGGCCAAGGTGGGCAGACATGACGGACTGCGCCACCGTGAAGCCCGGCGCAATGCCGCGAATGATCCAGGGCGCAAGCGCTGCCCCAACGATGACGATAGCGGTCATCCCCAGAGCCACCATGTTCAAGGCATAGCTGAATCCATGCCACAAATCGCCCGCGCGGCCCCCCGCGTCAAACGAAGAGAAAAATGGCACCAAAGAGAATTGGCCCGTGGCGGTAATCAGATTGGTAATGAGATAGGGAACGGTGAAGGCGATGTAGAACGTGTCAGAACCGCGTGAAAGGCCTAAATGGGCGGCAATGCTGATCTCAACGAAGATGCCCGTGACGCTGCCCAGAAAGGAAAAGAACCCCACCACCGTGGCGCCGCGCAGCAGATGTCGCTTGGAAGGCATGCCCGCTCAGTTGGAGAATCCATCACTAACCACCGGGATAATTCAGAAATCAAAAATCAGAAATCAGAAAAGAGAAACTAGAAACTGGATGCCAGCGGGGAAGCTCTTCTTGGGCTGTCATTCTGAGCGAAGCGAAGAATCTGCTTTTGCGTTTGATCAACATCTTGCGAGATTCTTCGCCCGCCGCCGCCGCGGCCTCCTCAGAATGACACGCGTGCGGAGTTATTCAGCTTTCCGTTAACACTGCCAAACTATGTTTTTAGCTTCTGCTTTCTGATTTCTGCTTTCTGCTTTCTGACTTCTGATTTCTAGTTTCTGACTTCCTCCAGTGATTTATCCAGCATGCGGACGCCTTCGTCAATGTCAGACTTGGTGGCATTGAGCGGGGGCGCGAGGCGCAGCACGTTGCCATAGAGTCCGCCCTTGCCGACGAGCAGCCCATTCTCGCGGGTGCGGTCCATCAGCCGGTTGGTTTCCTGGGACGCGGGTTCCTTGGTTTTACGATCCTTCACCAGCTCAACGCCCTGCATCAAACCCATGCCGCGCACGTCGCCGATGAGCGGGTGTTTTTCCTTTAAGCCTTCGAGCTTCTCCCGGAAAATCGCACCCACCTGATGGACGTTCTCCAGAAGATTATCTTCTTCGATCACCTGAATGGTGGCGCGCGCGGCAACGCAAGTCACGGGATTGCCGCCAAAAGTGGAAATGGTCATCCCCTCAAACGCGTCCGCCACTTCTGGCGTGGCCACGGTGACGCCCACCGGAACGCCATTGGCCATGCCTTTGGCCGAGGTCAGGATGTCCGGCTCAACCTCCCAGTGCTCGATGCCAAACCACTTCTTCCCTGTGCGGCCAAAGCCCGTCTGCACTTCATCCGCGATAAAGAGGCCGCCATATTTCTTGACGATGTTGAAGGCAATCTTGAAATACTCCTTCGGCGGCGTGATGAAACCGCCCACGCCCTGAATGGGCTCCGCCAGGAACGCCGCGATGCGTCCGGAGGTGGTGGTCCGAATGACATCTTCAATGTCCTGCGCGCAAGCCACTCCGCAACTCGGATAAGTAAGCCCCAGCGGGCAGCGGTAGCAGTAAGGGCTCAGGGCATGGGTCACGCCCATGCTGATCACGCCTCCTCTCCGCCAAGGAGACTGCCCCGTAAGCGATTTTGTCAGCAGCGAGTGGCCGCTATAACCGTGCCGTAGCGCGACCACCTCGAAGCTGCCGGTGGCCATGCGGGCGAGGAGCACCGCCGCTTCGTCCGCCTCCGTGCCGCTGTTGGTGAAAAAACTCTTTTGCAAGCGGCCGGGCGTAATCTGGGCCAGCTTTTCCGCAAGCCCCACGATAGCTTCGTTCGGGTAGACAGTGGTTGTGTGCTGCAGCCGGTCCACCTGCGCCTTGATCTTGCTCGTGACCTTCGGGTTGCAATGCCCAACGCCGACGGTGAGGACACCACCGAAGAAATCGAGGTAACGCTTTCCTTCAGTATCCCAAAGATATTGGCCCTCGGCGTGGTCTGCCACCAGCGGCTCAGTGTAGTAATTCACAACGCACGGAAACAAATAGTCTTTGTGCGCCTTCAATACTTCTTCGCGGTTCATTCTTCTCTCACACTCCGTTCATTAAACATGAATTTCAAAATCAAAGGACACATTCTCCGCATATCCGGAAGCGGGCGTACCAGATAGTGTAACAGGCAGTGCTGAAGATTTCGGAATAATTGGAAACAATAAGACCTTTTCTTTGGCGCTTTGCGACACCCACAAAGCATGAAAATGCGGACGGAAGGGCATGGCTTTAGCCATGCTGCAACGAGGGTGTTATTGATTTTCTCCCGCTGCGGCGACACCCGCGAAGCACGAAAATAAGGCGTAGGGGCGCCGCTTGCCGCGCCCAACGTCCGCGGGCGCAGCAAGCAGCGCCCCTACGGAATACATCACAAGCCATTTATTTTCAATATCACGTTCGTCTATTTTCGGAACAGATTCTTCGCGGAGTTTACCCTGAGTGAAGCCGAAGGGATCAGAATGACGTCTGCTTGAAATTTCCGCGCCACGACAGAGAGCTAGTCCAGTGAAAAGTGTTCGCGTTCGCGGACCGCAATCTTTGGGAACGGTGGCATCTGGCTCTGTTATCCTTATATTTTCGCTCTTTGGGCTGTGGCTCATCCCCATTTTAGCATCCCGCTCACATCTGGAGATTTATGAAGTTGCTGATCCTCGGAGCCGGCATGGGAATCGTAGGAGGACTCGTCCCAAGCCCGCTTCACCTTATTTCGCTAACCCAGGTGGCGCTCAATCGTTGGCGCCGCGCGATCATGATCCTTGTGGGACCGCCTCTCGCCATCGACGGCGCGCTGCTGATTGTCACGCTTTTCTTCTTTCGCTACGTGCCGCACAACATCGCCCATTACGTTGCTTACGCCGGTGGCGTCATTTTATTATTGCTGGGCGGATTTTCGCTTTACGAAATGCACCGCAAAAGCCGCCAGGAGTTGGAGAGGTCCGATAGCCTCACCTATGCCAGCGTCATCGCCGCGTCGCTGACGGAACTCTCATCGCCAGGCACCTGGATCTACTGGCTTACGATTGCCGGACCAATTCTGGCCGAAGGTAAGCGGACCGGCTACTGGCATGTGGCCCCATTTTTCATAGGCGGGCTGGTGGGTTACTACGGCGCCTCGATCTTCTCAGTATGGCTGATTTCCTGGGGGGCGAGCCTGCATAAGCAATTTAAGGCCCGGCTGATGCTGGTGGCCAACATCCTCTTAGTCCTGCTTGGGATCGGCTACCTCGTTAACGCGGTGTACTTCGGAAAATAGTGGTGTACTGCTAGCGGATTTGGATAATGAATGGTAGCCACGGCACGATTTGTGTACCGTGGGTTTTTGAAGGCCCACGACACAAACCGCGTGCCGTGGCTACCACTTCGGCGGCGAGGCGCTGCCGCTACCGACGCATTTGTCACATAGGCTCTTCAGACTTTAAGCCCTTCGGGCGCCATGGGCATGGAAAATAAATGAACGCCGGTTGCATCCAGGATGGCATTGCGAACGGCAGGCGCAACACACATGATCGGTGCTTCGCCAGCCCCAGCCGAGGGAAGATCCTTGCGGTCGATCAGGACAACCTCCACTTCGGGCATATCGCTAAAGCGTGGGACGCGGTAGCGCGAAAAACGATCATTTAAAATACGGCCGCCCGCGAAGTGGATGGATTCAAAAAGCGCGCCGCCCAGACCCATGATGGCAGCGCCCTCGACCTGATTTTTTAGCCCGTCGGGGTTAACGATAGCGCCACATTCGAACGCGCTCACCACCCGGATCACCTTTACGCTTCCCTTCGTGCGATCCACAACAACTTCCGCGCAGCTTGCAAGGTATCCTCCTTTTTCCGTTCCGCAGGCCAAACCGAAGCCGTGCCCGGCGGGCGCCTTCTTGCTGCCCCATCCGAACGCCTTGGCGGCAGCCTCAAGGACCGCCAGCAGCCTTGAATCGCTCAAATTTTTCCGGCGGAAATCCAGCGGGTCCATCTTCACCACGCGCGCCAGGTCATCCATATGGGATTCGCGGGCGAACTGGTTTCCCGTGGCCGCGAGGCAACGATAGGACCCCTGCCGCAAAGGCGGCTTGCAGGGGTGAAATTCGATGCGCTGGTTGGAGACGTTATACGGCGTGTTGATGCCCGCCTCGCCGGAGTTGTAATTGTGAAACTCCCAGGCGGTCAGCGTTCCATCGCGCCCGGCGCCGCTCGATATTTTCACCACCCCGGCGGGGCGGAAATAGGCCCAGGTGAATTCTTCCTCGCGCGTCCACTGAAGGTGAACGGGTCTCCCGGCAGCCTTCGCCAGCCGGGCCGCTTCCACGGCCGCTTCTCCCGTGTGCTTGCCACCGTATGCGCCCCCGGTATCTGGAACAATCACGCGAACGCTTCCCTCCGTGGCGCGAAGGGCCGCGACCACCTCATCGCGGACGGCGAAAGGTCTCTGCGTCCCTGTCCAGACGGTCACTTTCCCGTCAATCCATTCCGCCACCGCCGCGCGGGTTTCAAGGGGAGCGTGGGCGATATAGGCAATGGTGTATGTTTGCTTAAGCCGATGGGGTGCGCGGGCGAGCGCGCTATCTATCGAACCGGAGGCATGGGACCGTCCTTCGCGGCCCGCAACCTTTGCTTCGGTGCTTTGCGTCAGCGTTGCGAACAAATCGTGATTTGACACTTGCTGTCCCCCAGCCGGTTTCCATTCGGCTTTCAGTAAGGTGAGGGTCGTCTGAGCGAGTTCCTCGCTGGGCGCCGTGACGCCGGCAAAATCGCCGTCGCGAACCACCGTCACGCCCGGCACGGCACGCGCTGCGCTGGCATCGAGCGAAGTCAGCGTTGCCCCGAATGAAGGCGGTCGCAGGACTTTTCCATAGCGCATTCCGGGCCGCTTGATGTCAGGGCTGAATTCGTGGCGGCCTGTCACAAATTCGATTCCGCCAATTTTCGGAACCGGTTTCCCGCCAACGGTCCACTCGCTCGCCGGCGTCAATGGGTCATTTTCGATGACCGCTTTCGCGAGCGCCTGCCCTTGGGCCAACTCCGCGTATTCAACCTTGCGGCCGGTCGAGGGATCACGGACAGCGCCGTCTGCCGTTTGTAAGCCACCGGGGCCAACGTTCCATTGTTTCGCAGCCATCTCGACTAGCAAGTCGCGCGCCACGGAAGCCACCCGGCGGAGTTGCGTGCCCATTTGTGGGGTTGTGCGGCTGCCGAAAGTGCCCATGTCAAAAGGCGTGTGCAAGGTATCTGCCATCACCAAGTGAACGGACGAAAGCGGCACGCGCAACTCCCCGGCCACGGCTTGGCTGAGCGACGTGCGGATGTTCTGCCCCATCTCAGCCTTCCCTGTATAGACCGTAACCGCGCCGTTTTCCCCGATGTGCAGCCACGCGCCGATGTTGTGCGGTAGCCGCTCCTGCGCAAAGCGATGGCTCCGGCCCTCCCTTTGCGCGGCCAATAGCGGCGCGCCACCGTGGGCATTAACCAGATCGACCAGCAGGAACACGGCCACGCCGCCGCCCATGGTCTTGAAGAATTGCCGGCGGTCCAATTCAAAGTGATACGCAGGGGGCGCGTTGAATTCGTAGCGCTCGGTCTCGATGATGACTGTTTGTTGGGATTCTGTTTCCATGGATCAAGCTCCCTTCATCAACCCGGCGGCGCGATGAATGGCCTCAACGATGCGCGGATACGTGCCGCAGCGGCAAATATTTCCCTCCATGGCGCGCTGGATGTCGTGGCTGGAAGGATTGGGATTCGAGCGAAGGAGGGCGAGGGCGCCCAGAATCATGCCAGGCGTGCAATAACCGCACTGCAGCGCTTGGGCGTCAAGAAATGCTTGTTGGACGGGGTGAAGGCGGCCATTCTGTTCCACGCCTTCGATGGTGGTGACCGGCTTGCCCTCCGCGGACGCGGCCGGGGTGATGCAGGACCGGCGCGGCTTGCCATTGATCAAGACAGTACACGCCCCGCACTGGCCCTCGCCACAGCCATATTTCGTGCCGGTCAGTTTAAGCTGCTCGCGCAGCACGTGAAGCAGACTGGTCTCCGCGCTCACGTTTACCGCGCGCCGCTTTCCATTGATGCGAAGGTCGATTGTCTTTGCCATAAAAAAACAGTGACGAGAGACAAGTGACAAGAAACGAGCCGTGTAGCACAGAGTTTTGCTGTTAAAACTCTGCGGCTTGTGTCAGGAAAACTGGAAAAACCGCAGAGTTTTAAAGGCAAAACTCGGCGCTATATCTCATCTCTTCTTACTTCAACATTCCCATGCTCCACTCGATGCCGTTCAGCATAAGCTTCTGGAACCACTGAGAATGCCAGGTTGAGTCCTCGTGGCCAAGAGCGCAATAAAAGACACGGCCCTTGCCGTCGTGCCGGGTCCATGCCGTAGGCCATCCATAAAATCTCCGATGAACGTTCGGTTTTTTCAGGTCTACCGACGACGGGTCAAGCTTCAGCAACACGTGATTGGTCTTGTATTGAAAATCGCTCATTTGGTAAATCTCGTCCGTAACCTGGAATGACTTGCCCAAAAAGCCGACGATGGGGCTGGATGGATCTACCACATCAATCGTCACCTTCTGATGCCACGGGTGGTCATTGAAGTAAGCGCCGATCATTTCCAGATAAGGCTGCCACATGTAAAAGGTGTCCGTGGCGCTGTGCACGCCCACAAACCCGTGACCCGAGCGCACAAAACTGACGAAGGCGGATTTTTCCGCATCCGTCATCGGCAGCTCGCCGGTGGTATAAAACATAATTGCGTCGTAGTGTTTCAGGTTTTCCGTTGTGAACACAGAAACGTCCTGCGAGACGGTGGTGTCAAACACGCCGGATTTCTCCCCAATTTCTTTAATTACCTGTTCCGCCGTTGGAACACTCTCGTGATGGAAGCCACTGGAGAGGGTGAAGAAGAGTAGATGGCGCTTCTTTTGAGACCGGGCGGTGCTGGCGGGTGGAATGGCCATCAATCCTGCAACAACGAGTACGAGCGTGAGAATGAACCAACGAAGCGTTCTGGATTTCCGCATGAGCAACTCCTTGAAATAATAGAAGTGACAAGTGACGAGCAAAAAACACTCAGCATTCAAACGTCAGCTTTCAACAAACAGCGGAGCTTCTTAGCCTGGATTATTCATAAACGCGCCACGCAGAAGCGTCAGGGCACGGCTTCTGCCGTACCGCCAAAGCCCTCACCACCGCGACGGGAAGCGCTGCTTTCCCGCGGTCCCCCTCTCCTGAGGGAGAGGGATGAAATACTCACCTACGTTTGATTCTAGCCCTCTCCTTGGGGAGAGGGTGGCGCGAAGCGCCGGGTGAGGGAGACAACGAAAACTTGACTCATTCGCGTCACGTTTCGCAAATCTAGGATTCAAGCGCTGACGGCTGATAGCTGAGTGCTGTCTTCCTACGCTTTCCCGGCCTTGTGGGCCACCGGTTGCGCGGCCAACGCCTTGCCGATTTCGCGGCAAAATGCGGGCAGGTCGGTTGGCATGCGGGACGTAATCAGGTTCCCGTCCACCACCACCTCGCTATCCGAATAGCTGGCCCCGGCGTGGATCATGTCATCCTTGATCGCCTTGAAGCACGTCGCCTTGCGCCCCCTGACGATGTCGGCGGAGGTCAACACCCATCCCGCGTGGCAGATGGCCGCCACCACCCGCCCCGAATCGTTCATCTCCCGCACGAACTTAAGCACGCGCTGGTCCTGGCGCAGTGTGTCCGGCGCCCATCCACCCGGAACCACCACCGCGTCGTATTCGCTCGCGTGAACATCCCCGATGGACCGGTCGGCGACCACCGGGTAACCTTTCTTGCTGGTGTACGTCTTGCCGGCTTCTGCCCCGACGGCCTCCGTCTCCGCGCCGTCTTCGCGGAAGCGCAGCAGCGGGTACCAGACTTCCATCTCCTGGTACAGGTCAGCCACCAGAATGGCCACTTTTTTCCCGTGTAGGTTCATCGCCAGTCCCCGAGACTTGTTTTCATCGTCTAGTGTAGCCACTTCACCAAGCGCTTACAATAGCCCATTGCGCGGTTATTCTAAAACCTTTGCTCATCGCGCTGTATTTACATCTCGATACTTTTTGATGGACGGCCCACCCGCTGGCAGCGATAATCTCTTGGAACGCCCCATCGAGGAATCCGCATGACGGTTGACGAAGAGTTGAGTAAGCTCGAGGAGAACCTGCGCCGCCTGAAGATCGAGTACGAGTCCTACTTTAACGGCGGCAGCCCGCGTCCGCCGAATGACCTTGTTTTCAGGGTTGAAAAGACCATCAAGAAGTACGGAGGCGGCGCCGTCGAAATGACCTTCCGCCAACGCTTCCGCTTCAATCAGCTTACGCAGAGCTACGCCGTGCATAATGATCTCTGGCGCAAGAAGTTGAAGATCAAAGAGGAAGGTGGAACTCCGGGCCGCCGCGAAGCCGCCTCGCAGGAGGGCGCTTTCCGGATAACCTGGTCTGATCCGGAGATGGAACTGGATAAGGTTGACGAACTCTTGCGCGCCATCATGCGGGCCAGAGCGGCCGCCGGCGAGCCCGGCAACCCGATTGACCCGCATCGTTTTGCCGAGTTTGTCCGCGACAAAACGCGCCAATGCAAGCAATCGCTTGAATGTGACCGGGTGGAGTTTTCGGTCAGCGTGGAAGGCGGCCGCGTAAAGTTGCGCGCCACGAAAGCGGAGTGAAGGCGAGCGCCAAGCGCATCGCTAGAATCATGATGTCATGCCCTCGGTGTTCACTCAGCGATAGACTTCCTTGCGATGGCCGATCGTCAGCACAATCACTCTCCGGCCCTGATCCGGAATATCGCAAATGATGCGATAGTCACCAACCCGGAAGCGCCACAAGCCTTGTTTGTCTCCGTGGAGCATTTTCCCAAACTGGCGGGCATTGACCGCCGGCTGCACCCGCTCCCGGAGATAGCTCAGAACGCTGGTCTGAGCTTGAGGTTCCAGCTTGCCTATTTGCTTTTCGGCAGTCCGGGTGAACTCAATGTGCCAGGCCAAGACGCCGCTCCAGCTCTTCCAGGCTGATCGTCGGTTCCTTGCGTTCCAAAACCGCAATGCCCAACAGGTAGTCTTCCCGGTCTTCCAGAAATTGCCGGATGGCCTCTTTGGCGTAGTAACTCTTGCTGCGCCCGGTCTTCTTGGCCAGTTTTTCCAGCCGCGCTTCCAGCTCTGGTTCCAATCGAACTCCCAACATAATAGAAACCCTCTTGGCTAGTTTAACATGTTAAACAGTTTAAGCTGTCTGGTCTCCAAAAAGCAAACCTTGGCGGGTTAAGAGTAAACCACAAAGACACGAAGATACAAAGAGAGCCTCGATCAATCAATGTGGCTTTGGTGTTTTCGTGCCTTTGTGATGAAAAGATTTTGCTGAAGTGTTTTTGGACAACAATGGCTGCGCAGAAATCTACGCATAGGGCGCGGGCAGCCCCAAGCTCAGGCGGTGGGATCGCATCTCGTTTTGCCGGTGGGTATAGATGCGGAGATCAGACCGCGCCTTGGCCGTGCAAAGCAGGATGAATCCCGCCGCACGATCTGCCGCAAAATAGGACTCCGAATCGCTCTGGTCGAATTCGCCGGGATCGCCCGGACCCGTGATCTGGCCCGCACAGGTGAGGCACCGCCCCTGGTGGCAGAGGGCCGGCAGCACGACGCCGGCAGCCTGCGCCGTATCCCAAAGGTGCTGATCGCTGGCGGCGGAAATCGTATGCTCTCCGCCCGGCGTGATCAGCGTGACGCGGTGCACGGCGCCCGTTCCTTTGTGGCTTTCCATGGATTTCACCGCACGCGAGGCGTGGAGCCTCGCCGGGCACAAGAGGTAGCCACGGCACGATTGGTGTGCCGTGGGTTTTTGTCCATCAGAAGGCCCACGGCACACCAATCG
>JBOGJX010000217.1:0-10184 GCA_050745285.1 Terriglobia bacterium | reverse complement strand
GTGGGTGAGGGCCTTTCATAGCGTCGCGGGTGTCATAAAGCGACATAACCGACTGATCTGAAAAGTTCGGTCAGGAGATCGGATGGACGCGGCTTCGCGTGCCCTTCCGACTATATTTTCATGCTCTCCAATTGTACGAATTCCAAGGAGTAGCGGTTGGGCCCTATGCCATTGCCATCCCTGAGTGATTTGTTGAAACAACTCGTCGAAATGGGCGGATCGGACCTGCACATCACCGTGAATTCTCCGCCGCGCATGCGCTTGCACGGGGAACTAAAGCCGATGGAGGATCTCCCAGCGCTTGGCCCCGCGGAAACTAAACAGCTTGCCTACAGCGTGTTGAGCGAGTCGCAGAAGCACCGCTTTGAGGAAACGCTGGAGCTGGATTTCTCCTTTGGTGTCCGGGGTCTGGCTCGCTTTCGCGGCAACCTCTTTAACCAGCGGGGCGCCACCGCCGCGGTCTTCCGCGTGATTCCGTTTGACATCAAGACTTTTGAACAACTCGGTCTGCCTCAGGTCATCCGCAAGCTTTGCCAGAAACCGCGGGGCCTGATCCTGGTGACCGGGCCGACCGGGAGCGGGAAGTCGACCACGCTCGCCACGATGCTTGACCTCATCAACGAGACGCGCTGCGAGCACATGATCACGATCGAGGACCCGATTGAGTTTCTGCACTCGCACAAGAAGTGCCTGGTGAATCAGCGCGAAGTACACTCGGACACGCAGTCGTTCCCCAACGCGCTTCGAGCCGCGCTTCGCGAGGATCCGGACGTGGTGCTGATTGGCGAAATGCGGGATCTCGAGACCATCGAGTGTGCTCTGCGAATCGCCGAGACCGGCCACCTGACCTTTGGAACCCTGCACACGAATTCTGCCGCATCCACCATCAACCGGGTGATTGACGTCTTTCCGGCCCATCAGCAGTCCCAGATCCGCGCCCAACTCTCTCTCGTGCTTGAGGGAATTCTGTGCCAGACTCTGCTGCCACGTTCGGACGGCAAGGGACGCGCCATGGCGATGGAAATCCTGGTGCCTAACCCGGCCATCCGGAATCTCGTCCGCGAGGATAAGATCCATCAGATCTACTCGACCATGCAATCCGGCCAGGAAAAATATGGCATGCAGACGTTCAATCAATCACTGCTGGGCTTGTATCAGAAGGGGCTGATCCCGCTTGAATCGGCGCTTGCGCGTTCCAGCAATCCTGATGAGTTGCAAGACATGATCAACCGGGGCGCTCCTGCACCCGGCGGCGTTCGCGCCCCAGTTCCACTCGCGCCCATCCGGCGCCAGTAGATTACAATGCGCTATCGACTAACGGAAGAAAGGAATGAAACTCATGCCACCCATCCAGTTTCCCCAGACTTCGAGCAAGCCGCGCTCCCTTGGCGGAGCGGGCGTTTTCATGCCGGGAGGAGCCAGCAAAGTGATGCACGGCGGAAATGCTTCCAAATCCGCGGAGGAGAAAAGCCGCGCCGCCGGAGGTACCAAAGCGCCCAAGGTGGGCCGCGTCAAAGCCAAGGACCTCGCCATCTTCACACGCCAGTTCTCTGTTATGATTGACGCGGGTCTGCCGCTAGTCCAGTGTCTCGAGATCCTCGCCTCTCAACAGCCAAGCAAGAACTTCGCAACGGCTTTGAGCGGCGTCCGCGCCTCCGTCGAGAGTGGATCGACCCTGGCCAATTCGATGCGGCAATTCCCCAAGGTCTTTGACACGCTCTATACCAATATGGTGGAGGCGGGCGAGGCGGGCGGTATTCTCGACGGCATCCTGCGCCGTCTGTCGGCCTATATCGAAAAGGCCGTGAAATTGAAGCGGGCCGTGCAGTCTGCCATGATCTATCCGGTGGCCGTGATGGTGATTGCGGGCGGCGTTGTTCTGCTGCTGCTTTGGAAGGTCGTGCCGATCTTCGCCACGCTGTTCACGGGATTGGGCACCACGCTGCCCTTGCCCACGCGCATTGTGATTGCGATCAGCCACGGAGTGGCCAGCTTTGCTTGGATGATTCTTATCGCGGTGTTTGGCGTGGCCATCGCCTTGCGGCAATATTACGCCACCCCCAGCGGCCGCATGACGATTGACACGATCATCCTCAAGATTCCGCTGCTTGGACTCCTGATGCGGAAGATTTCCGTTGCGCGGTTCACCCGCACCTTGGGAACGTTGATCACGAGCGGCGTTCCGATGCTCGAGGCTTTGGACATCACGGCGCGCACCTCCGGCAACGCGGTGGTCGAGAAGGCGATCTTTGAGGTACGAAGGGCCGTGGAAGGCGGCCAGACCATCGTTGATCCCTTGAAAGCGACGAAGGTCTTCCCCAACATGGTCGTGCAGATGATCGGCGTTGGTGAGCAAACCGGCGCGCTCGACTCCATGCTGCAAAAAGTGGCGGACTTTTACGAAGATGAAGTGGACGCCGCCGTCGGGGATCTGCTGACCGCCATGGAACCCATGATCATTCTCTTTCTCGGCGTGGTCGTCGGCGGCGTTGTGATCTCCATGTATCTGCCGCTGTTCAGCTTGATCGGAAAGCTGGCTGGAGGCGCAGGGTAAGAGCGCTTCCTGATATCCCGTAAGAGGCGCCCTGCATTAGGGGGGGAACATTCATTCCCGCGAAAGCGGGAATCCATAACAAGGCTGATTGCTGGCGTGCGGATTCCCGCTTACGCGGGAATGACGGCGCTCAGCATGACATCTCCTTTCTGTGACCCCAAGGCCGCGCGCCGCTACATCCAAATCGAGACACTACCCGCCGGCCCCGCGTTGCCCAGTTTTTCTCCGGAGGGTGCTATAATCCTGCCATGCTTACTGATCTCCGCCTGACGTACGAGGATCTGTGCGCCCTGCCCGATAACGGGAAGCGGTATGAAATCATCAACGGAGAACTCTTCGTGACTCCCAGCCCGCGCACGGCCCATCAGAAGGCAGTGGGGAATCTCTACTATTATCTTTCGGACTTTGTGAAGAAGAGCCGGGTGGGTGAGGTCTTTATTGCGCCTTTTGACGTGATTCTCTCGGATTTTGATGTGGTTGAACCGGACCTTCTGTATATTGCCCAAACGCGCTCTCACGTCGTCACGGAGAAGAATGTGCAGGGCGCTCCCGATCTTGTTATTGAAGTCATCTCACCAACCACCGAGGGCCGGGACCGGTCGACGAAGCTTAAGCTCTATGCGCAGTTTGGCGTTAAGGAATATTGGATCATCAACCCTGAAAACCTTTCTGCCGAGGTTTACTGTTTCGAAAAAGGACTCGGTCCTGTTTCCGTCTTACACCAGGAGGACGTGCTCACAACACAACTGCTCCCAGGCTTCAGTATGCTGTTGCACAAGCTCCTTGAGTAATATCCCGCCATATCCCGCTCGCAGGGGCGGCCTTTGAACAGACCCCACGACAGGCCCCAGATGCAGTGATTACGCAGCCCGTTGGACCCGCTCCATGCTCCAGTCCCTCGCGTCATTCATTGGCGCAGCCGCATAAGCCTTTCTGCGGCGGCGTTGAGCGTGGCGTCTGTTTTGCTGTAGCAGAACCGGACCTGCTGGCTGCCTAACGCGGGACGGCTGTAAAAACTGCTGCCGGGGACTACGGCCACGCCGATCTCCTTCACTAGATGGCGCGCAAAGTCGACGTCGCCGGGAAAACCGAAGCCCGAAATATCCGTCATGATGTAATAAGCGCCCTGCGGCTTGTAGCAGCGGAAGCCGGCTTTTTCAAGCACGGGCAGGAAGCGGTCGCGGCGAGCCTCGTATTCATCGCGAGCCTTGGCATAATAGCTGTCTGCCATGCGCAGCGCCACCACGCCCGCCTCCTGCAATGGCGCGGGCGCGCCCACGGTGATGAAGTCGTGCATTTTGCGGATGGCGTTTGAGACGGCCGGCGGCGCGGCGGCATAACCCACGCGCCAACCCGTCACGCTGTAGGTCTTCGACATGCTGTTGATGGTGATGCCGCGCTCGCGCATGCCAGGCAGCGATGCAAGGGAGACGTGCGTGGCGCCATCGTAGACAAGGTACTGGTAGATTTCGTCAGAAACCGCATAGGCGTCCCAACGCTCGCAGAGCGCCGCGATCTGCTCAAGCTCCTTGCGCTGGTAGACCTTGCCGGTGGGATTGTTGGGCGTGTTCAGGATAATCGCGCGTGTCCGCTCGTTAAAGGCGGCCGCGAGCTCGTCCGGATCGAATGTCCAGTGCGGAGCGCGAAGCGGGACGTAGCGCGGCACTGCGCCGCACATGATGCTATCCGGGCCGTAGTTTTCATAGAATGGCTCGAACACCACCACTTCCTCGCCGGGATCGACGATCGCAAGCAGGGAAGCGATCATGGCTTCGGTTGCGCCGCAGGTCACGGTGATCTCGCGCTCAGGATCGAGAGCCACGCCCGTGTCCCGCTCAAAACGCTCCGCGATCGCCCTCCGGAACTCTCTGGCGCCCCAGGTGATGGAATACTGGTTCACGTCGGCGCGAATGGCGCGCACGGCGGCTTCCTTGACCTCGGCAGGCGCCGGGAAATCGGGAAACCCCTGCGCCAGATTCACTGCGCCGTGCTCCATGGCGAGGCGCGTCATTTCACGTATCACGGATTCGGTAAATTGCTGCGCCTTGCGCGAAACGGGCGCCCGCTTCAAAACTTGCGTCTGCATGTGGCCTTTCCGGCGGCCAATGGCATGGTTGCCGCCGCACTCTCAACCAAAGTTTACAGGCATCAAAGAATAGTGACAAGTGACGAGAGCCAAAAGGCAAGCTACGAGGGCAACTGGCTGCTGACCATAAGCCACTCCCGAGTGATGTCGCGGATAGCGCGTTGACTTGGCATGTCTGCGGTTCGCGATAGACGAAGGTGTAGCGCAGAGCTTTGCTTTTGAAACTCTGCGGTTGTTTTTGTCCGCACCACGAAAAAGCCCGGTAGCGCAGCCCCGCGATCTTCGGGTCTGCGACCATTGCCGCATGGGCAAGCCTACGGAATGGGGTGTAGCGCAGAGTTTTGCTTTTAAAACTCTGCGGCGTTTTTGCCCGGACCCGCGAAAAACCGCCGAGTTTCAAAAGCAAAACGCTGCGGCGTTTTTACCCGGACCAACGAAAACCTGCAGAGTTTTAACGGCAAAACTCTGCGCTACATTTCTCCCTCGAGAGACAAGCCGCAGTCCTGAAAAGCGCAGGTCTGCGCTCGATGAATCGATAAATCTATATCCTTGTCTCTCATCTGCACCGGCTGAACTTCGCCCTGCCCGTTAGGATGTCCCGGTAGATCATGCCGTCGCGCAGGACCTCTTCCACGTATGCGCGAGTATCCGTGAAGGGGATTGTCTCGAGGAACCGGTCCGGGTCTTGAACCTTGCTGTTGGCGATCCACTGGCGCACGCGGACATCGCCGGCGTTGTAAGACGCCAGGGTTTCCGGCAGATTGCCATTAAACGACGCCAAGATGCCGCGCAGGTAACGGCAGCTTGTCCGGATGTTATAGGCGGGGCTATAGAGCGCGCGGACCACGCGGCGGCGGCGGCTACGCCCTCGCACGCGGTCGGTAGCGGTGTAGGGCTCCATCTGCATTAACCCGCGCGCGTGAGTTGCGGAGGTGGCGTGCGGATCGAAAGCGGATTCCTGGCGGATCAGTCCCATCACGAGATAGGGATCCAGGCGGTTCGCGCGAGCATACCGGCGCACTAGTTTCCAGTAGGGGCGCGGATATAGGAATTTCCACACGTCCTTGGGCAACTCCGCGAACGCATATTCGTCATAGTCCGGCACGGCGCGCTTCGCCGCAAAGATCGCGGAAGCGGCGTCCTGGCTCGATCCGCGGAGGCGCGCCGCGGCAAGGAACAAGCGCGGCTCCTTGGGATGGGCGGCAATCAGGTCCACCATGTACTGCTCGCCGAGCGCGCGCAAACTGAGCGCGTCGAGCGTTGCGTAGGGGGCCAGCAGAGACTCGTCCGGCGATGTTCCGCCACACGCTGCCAGAGGAGGCGTGGGTCGTGGAGGAATACGAATGCCGGAATCGGCGAGCGTGGCGGCCAGCGGATTCGCTCCGGTTTCAAGCCGGATTTCTTTTCCCGTTTTTGCCAGATTCCGGCGGGCCTTCAGGCCGTAATAAGTGTTCGTGTAGCGGGCGGCCACGAGGCGATCAATTTTCCCCGCCGCGCCCGCCTCCCCCTGCTGGCGTTCAACTTGTGCAAGCCAATAGAGAGCCGCCGCCGCGCGCGAGGCATGGGGATAACGCCTGAGGAAATCAACCAACGCTGCCTGCGCGGTTTTCAAATCCCCAGACAGCACGTCATACCACGCCACACGCCAGCAAGCTTCCACCGCGTAGCGGCCCTCAGGGAAAGTTTGAGACAACGGTAGGTAATAGCGGGCCGCCGTTTGCCAGTATCCCTGGCGCGCGAAGTAGCCTCCCGCGTAAGCCAATGCGTCCCCATAAGACGGTGAGTGAGGATACTTCCGGTAGATTTCATCCAGTGTCTTGAGCAGGGCAGGCTCGTCGCCACTCAGCTCGTAGGCGTGCGTCTTTAGCGCCAACCGCCGTGCATCCATTTCAGGATCGCGGGTTTCCGGCTGCGCGAGCGCCGCAATAGCTTCTGAGTACTGTCTCATATGAATGAAACATCGAGCGCGGCCTATCCTCCATTCGCCATCCATCCTGCTGTGTGGCGCGCCGAGCAGCAGACCGTCATAATTCGACAGTGCTTCCTGGTAGAGGCCTCGATTGAAGAGCCGGGCGGCGCGTCTGGTTTGAGCTTCGAGAGAGGGCTCGGGGTAATGCGATCCCATGCGGCGGCTAAGCCGGTCAAGCGCCGTTGCGGCGGCGTGCGATTCGGGCACGGCGGGGAAGGAGTCATAAATCTGTTGATACGTTCTGGCGGCCGCGATATCATCCGGCAAAGCTTCGTCGGCTTGAGCAACGAGCAATAAGGAGGATGCGTGCGTTCGGGCGGCGGGCTCCGCATTCAGCACAGCCAAGGCACGCTGCGGATGGCCAGCCTTGATCAGGAGGCTGGCGAGCAAGTTCACCGCCCGCAGCCGGTAGATGCTGCCGGGATGCCGGTCCGAGAAGCCGGTGAGCGCCCTAATACCATCGGCTGCTTCGTCATTCAATTGCGCGTCAGCAAGGGCCTCGTAGTATTCCGCGAAATCTTCGAGCGAGCTTCCGGTAGATGCCGAGTTTTTCAGATCTTCCGCCGCGAGACCGTCTTCCGCAGTCATGTATTCGCGGTAGCCCAAGGTGAAATAGGCAAGCCCGCGCGCTTCCGAACTGCGAGTGGAGGCAGCATAACGGCGCAGAGGTTTCCATCCGTGGCGCGCCTGCGCCCTTGCCGCAAGGGTCCGCAAGCGCGCGCTGACAGGTGCGCGACGGGTCTTCGCGCGGGGCGATTGCGCTTTTCCAGCGGCGGCGGCCGCCGCAAGCAGAAGAAAAAGGAGAGAGAGTCGTGGCATCAGGGCGGCGCATCTCACTTGGATGGATCAGGGTAGTCAGTCCCGAGAAGGGTCACGTCGTTTTGCGCCAGCGCGCGCACAAGCTCTTCATGGAAATAGTCCGCTCCGTGGTTGGCGATTTTTCCAAAGCGAGTCTCATACGCGTTGCGGCTGCGCCCGATCTGCGGCTTGAGGCGTGCATAGAGGTCCTTATTCGCGCGGCCCTGAGCCACCTCCTCTTTGTTGTAAAGCTCAATCTCAGATACCAGGACCCGGGCAAATCGCACCGCGTCCTCTTTCGCCTTCTCGCTGAGGCCCACTCCCTGGGCAGCTTGAACCGCGAGCACCGGCTCAGACGAGAGATGGTCGGAAAAGAGTTCCGCGCGTCGAGCTATCGTCGAGCCGGGTAGTCTCTCCGGGACGGCTTGAACGGCGGCAAGCATGCGATCTAGTTGTTCCCGGAGCGCACTGACGCCTGCTTCCACGTGCCGCAAGTGCTGCTCCAGAGCCTGCAAGTTCTGGCGAAGCCTGTCGCGCGATGTCTCGTCCACGGGCAAGTCCTGACTATCCATCTCTATATCCCCATCATCATTCAAAAAAGCCGCAGAGTTTTAGAAGCAAAACTCTGCGCTGCCGCGTCATTCAGATAATGTCATTATGGTCATCGGGCGGCTTCGGGTGTCAAGGCAAATGGACGATGAAAACGGGCGGCGGAAACCGCCTGGCGGCCGGCACAGAGATAAGGCCGCAGAGTTTGAAATGCAAAACTCTGCGCTACTTCGGCGGCCAGAGGCCACTGCTACAACGAAGACTGCTGCTACATAGATGCGTCCCTTCCTTGACAAAGGGCAAATTTGGCCGATAACATTCCCCCGTCGCCTCTCGTGCTTGGTAAGCGGGCGAAGGCGATTCAGAGGGCACGGGATTTTGCGTTGAGATTGCGACCTCCGCGCGAATCATCCTGAAATACTCAACGAAAGGGGCACGGCGGGTGAGGAAGTGTTGACCGAGGTAGGCCAATCCTTTAGCCAGCGCGAAATCCTGCTCACCGGGGCGAACGGTTTCCTGGGAAAAGTTATCCTGGGATTGCTGCTCGACCGGGTTCCCGAATTCAAACACCTTCACATCCTGGTGCGTCCGCGAGGTGAGCTTTCCGCCACCCAGCGCTTCCAATCGGAGGTGTTGGATTCTCCACCGCTGGCGGCGATTGCCGGGCGGCGAGGGAACGGCTTTCTGAGTCAGAAGGTCAGCGTTCTCGGCGGCGAACTCAGCGAGCCTTCGTGCGGCCTCACGGCTGAAGCCGTTGGTCGGCTGGCGGGCCGGGTGAGCCTTATCATCAACTGCGCCGGGCGGGTGGATTTTTTCCCGCCGCTAGATGATTCCTTCGCCTCGAACGTAGACGGCGTTCGAAGCGTTATTGCCTTGGCTAAGAATTGGGACGCGAAACTTCTGCACGTTTCCACCTGTTTTGTATGCGGCGAGGCCGACGGGCTGATTGAAGAGCCGTCGCCCGTGCGGGGTTTCTATCCGCACCGCCGCGGACCCGAGGACCCGAGCTTCGATCATCTTGAGGAATTGCGCCACGCGCGCGAGATGATACGCCAAATCTATGAATCGGACGCCGGCGATGGGAACAGGCGCTCGCGGGAGTTGGCGCAGAGACTTACTGCCTTAGGCAAGCAGCGCGCCGCGGATTGGGGTTGGGTCAATACCTACACGTATTCAAAGAGTCTGGGCGAGCAAATGATTGACTCTGCTGATGGGCTGGATTATGCGATAGTCCGCCCGGCCATCGTCGAGAGCTCCTGGCAATTTCCCTTTCCCGGCTGGATTGAAGGCGGGCGGACCTCCGCGCCGCTGGTGCTGATGGCCCTCGGCGGACAGAAGGATTGGCCAGTGAGGGAAGACGCGCCGCTCGATGTGATCCCGGTGGACATGGTTGCGGCGGCAATTCTCGTTGTGGCGGCGATGCTGCTGAATGGCCGCCAGCAACCTGTCTACCAATTGGGATCGGCGGACGTAAACCCCGTGGAGCTTGGTTCGATTGTGCGGTGGCTGGATGGCGAAGCGCGAAAACGCCCGCAGCCGAACGCGGGCCCGGCGAGCCACCGGGGGATGATCGATTGGCTTGCCGGATTGCGGCGCGGCGCAAGAGTCCGCTTTGTTTCGGAAGAGGAGGCTCAGGCGCGCCGGGCGAAACGCGAGGCAGGCGCGGTGCGCATCGAGCGGCGGGCGGCCTTATTGACCAGCATACTGCGGAAGACGGGCTTGCCGGGAAAACGCTCGCTCGAGGGTCTCAGCGCCGAGCTTCGTAAGCTGAGTTTGCAATCCAAGTTCCGCGAACAGACGCTCGGCCAGTACCTTCCGTTTGTGCTCCAGAACCGCTACATTTTTGAATGTGAGAATTTTCGCGCCGCCTTTTCCGCGCTTTCCGACGCGGACCAGAAGCTGCTGCCGTGGCGCCCGGAGGCGATTGATTGGAAGGACTATTGGATCAACAACCAAATAGCGGGCATCGAAAAATGGGTGCAGCCAGAAGCCGTGCGAGAATGGACGTTTAAGATATAGCTTCCAGCGATTTAGCGATCAGCAAGAGCCGTCAGCTCAGCCGGGTCAGCCTTCGCCCCCAGCGAGGGACTAGGAGATCGATTCCGAAATAACATGTCAATAAGGTCTGCGCCAGCCGGACCGTGTTGGGTCGCCTGATTGCAATGTTAATCTGGAATCTCTCTATTAGATTCGTATGGGCGCTGATTGCCGCGCCCAAAGTCAACGGG
>JBOGJX010000216.1:0-3148 GCA_050745285.1 Terriglobia bacterium | reverse complement strand
AGCGGTTGATCCATTTCCTCGACCGGCGCCAACTGGCTCGCATCCACGGGCAGCACACTTAAAATCTCCGGGTCGTAGCGGTTTTCATTCTGGTCCCAGAGACCAGAACCGGAGACCATGCAGACGGAAGCCGCCGTGCGCCCAAACAATTTGAGATGAAGGAATTCGCCGAAGGACATCCACCTTTGCGCGGAACGGAAAACCTGCGGCTGCGTTTCTGCAAGCCAAAGGAGTTTCGCAGGCAGATAACTTGCGTGCAACACGCATCCTGTTCGCGCGTGTTGGGCGCGCCCGTCGATTCTCCTGGCCAGTTCCTCTGCGGCGCCTGCCGCCCGCGTGTCAAAGGGGTGAAGCACCGGAGTGACGGGGCGGTCATAGGAGCCCACGCCCAGCACATTATGCCAAAATGTGCAGCAAGCCACCGCAGAGGCCCGCAGGCGGCGCGCCTGCATTTGCCCGTGGAGCGTGGTCAGGGCGCCCACGGCGAGGTCTGCTAACTGATTGGCATCCACCTCCATGCCGCCATCGGGAGTCGTCGAGACTTCATAAGTGAGCTGTGTGCCCAAACCTTCCACTTCACGCGCGCGCCCATCGAATAACAAGGCGCGAACCGATGAAGACCCCACGTCAAGCGTCACCACAAAGGGATCTGCCCCATCTTTCTTCTTCGCGGAAAGTGAAAATTCCTTCATCATGAGCGGCGATTCGTCGCGACCAGTGTTCGAGTCCATCTGGTGTTATATCATTTTTGCAAGCGGCCTGCCGATGATCTCCAGTACCGTGCGGCGCTCCCGCACTGTGCTTTACCTGCTACAATGTTGTTTTCAGCTTCTTTCCCCAGTGTCCGGCGCTCCCGCAATTTCCTATGCCCATCCGCCTGATCGCCATTGACCTCGACGGCACGCTTCTCACAAGTCAGGGAGAACTCTCACCGAGGAACCGCGAGGCGCTTCGGGCGGCCTCGGGGCGAGGCGTGCAAGTGGTCATCATCACGGGGCGCCGCTACCATTCGGCGCTGCCCATCGTCTGCGCTCTTCATCCCGAGACTATTGTGATCTCCTCGAATGGCGCCCGCATCGCCTCAGCCTCGGGCGAGGTGTACTATCGGAATTTTCTGCCGCGCTCGGTGGCGAAGCAGGTGATTGAAGCCGCCCCCGCATTTCGTGGCTACGCCGTTGCTATCTTTGACATGCCGGGCCAAGGCCAGGTGATGATGCAGGAGGGCGCGGCGCCGGACGGCCCGGCCGGATGGTACTTGAGGAACAGCCATCATTGCCTCGCGCGGACGCCGGATCTTCCCAATGCCATTCTTTCGGACCCCGTGGAGGTCATGTTTGGCGGTCCGCCAGGAACGATTGAGCCGGTTGAAGCTGCGCTGCGAGCCTCTCCCGCCGCGGCCTCGTGCCACCTCGCATGGACCAAGTATTTGCAAAGGAACCTTTCCCTTCTCGATGTATTGAATGCGGGGTGCTGCAAAGGAAGCACGCTCGCCCATTGGGCGCGACGCTGCGGAGTCCAGCCAGAGGAAGTGCTGGCCATCGGTGACAATCTGAATGACCTTGAAATGCTCCGCTTCGCGGGCCAGCCGGTGCTGATGGCGAACCACAATTACGAAGACGTTCCCGTTGAATGGCCCGTCACGCTGTCGAACGATGAGGATGGCGTTGCAGAGGCCATCCGGCGGTACGTGCTTTCTGAGATGTAACAGGCTAATGGTCATGGTCAGGTTCGTAGGGGCGCTGCTTGCCGCGCCCAAATCCTGCGGGCGCAGGGGAAGCAATGCTTCCCCTCAGCAGCGCCCCTACGAAGTAGCAAGGGGACGTGCCGCTGTTGCACACGATGCCCATCGCAGCAGAACCAGACGTATATGCGGAAGCCTATAACTCTCCGCCAGGCACTGCTAGCTCTGTTGCTTTTCGGCGTGGCGTTCGGCTATGTTGAAGCAGCGGTCGTCGTCTATCTACGCGAGCTGAGCCAGCCAGCCCTGGTCCGTATCCGCCCCGGCCAGTCCCCGAACGACCTGTTTCCTATCCTGACGCCCACGCAACTCAAGCATTATCCCGAGCTCTGGCATACCCTCGAGATCGAGTTGGGGCGCGAAGCTGCCACGCTCGTGATGCTGGCGGCGATTGCCCTCGCCATAGGGAAAAGCCGCGCGGAATCCGCTGGCACCTTTGTGATGGCCTTCGGCATCTGGGACATCTCGTTCTATGGATTCCTCAGGCTCTTCATTCACTGGCCCGCTTCCCTGCTCACCTGGGATTTGCTGTTTCTGCTTCCTGTGCCGTGGGCGGGCCCGGTGCTTGCACCGGTGATCGTCTCACTCTCGATGATCGTCGCGGGCTTTCTGGTGCTTTGGCGGGAATCAAAGGACCGGCCTGTATTTCTAACACTCTTGCATTGGCTCGGCATCCTATTGGGCGGTTTTGTCATCATTTTGTCCTTCACCTGGAATGCCCGCAGCCTGATGGCAGGCGGCATTCCGCTCCACTTTAGTTGGCTGCTCTTTGCCATCGGCGAAGCGCTTGGTCTTGGCGCGTTTCTCGCCGCCCTGGGGGCCGTCACAAGGTAAGTGTGGCAAGTGGGCCACCCGTCGCCTTCTTCGACATCCTAAAAGAGGATTGACAGTGAAGCCGCCGCATTGTACATTTCGTGTATACAATGTCTTATGACTTCGCGACGTATCCGAATCGATCTGGCATCCCGTTTACCTGTGTACGAGCAGATAGCAGACAGCCTGCGTGCGCTGCTTGTCCTGGAAGCATTTAAGCCAGGGGAGCAGCTTCCCACGGTGCGACGGCTTGCTGCTGATCTGGGCGTCCACCACAACACCGTGGCGGAAGCGTACAGGATGCTTGCGGCAGAGGGCTGGCTTGATTTGAAACGCGGTTGCGGCGCTTCGGTGAGGGATCGCGCGGCGCCACGCTCATCCCCAAAAGGGAGAAAGGATTTCGCAAGACGCCTGGAACGACTC
This sequence comes from Terriglobia bacterium, assembly GCA_050745285.1. Classification (GTDB taxonomy): domain Bacteria; phylum Acidobacteriota; class Terriglobia; order UBA7540; family UBA7540; genus RH2-MAG17b. Next base: position 174 of record JBOGJX010000216.1, on the reverse strand, counting down.
GCTGTGGAAGCCATCGCCCGCGGGGTTCCCCGCGCTGTGGTGGCGAGGCAAGTGAAACTGCTGGCGGGAAGACTGAAGGGCTAAACCCACGGCGCCGTCATAAATGAACGATCAGGGGAGCCTCTTTGTTTCATCATGCCTTGTTATTGTTTGTTGTGATAGAGCTTCTGGCCT
>JBOGJX010000215.1:0-4230 GCA_050745285.1 Terriglobia bacterium | reverse complement strand
GGACTGGCCGCGGGAAGGGCGAAACTCTCACGGGAGATGGGCGCCACGTTGGTAAAGCGCCAGGCTTCGTCCTTCGCCGTGGGAAAACCCATCTCGCAGAAATGGCCAAAGGCGTCCTCCCGCAGCGTCCGCAGCCATGCCGGCTGCCGTGAGGTCCGCTGCTGGAGCTGGCCAAACGCTTCGAGATAACTGCCCAATCCCGCGATTTCCGTAACTGTACTCAAGCGTCCCCCTTTTATCGTGCGCCGGCCACGGCCGTCTCGGTCCATCCATAGCCTTCGCGCTCAAGCTCCAGCGCGAGCTCCGGCCCGCCGGATTTCACAATCCTGCCGTTGGCCAGAACGTGGACATAATCCGGAACAATGTAGTCGAGCAGCCGTTGATAGTGAGTCACCAGCACCATGGCGCGGTCCGCTCGGCGCATCGCATTCACGCCATTGGCGACCACCCGGAGCGCGTCAATATCCAGGCCCGAATCCGTCTCGTCCAGAATGGCCAGCTTTGGCTCGAGCACGGCCATCTGGAAAATTTCGTTACGCTTTTTTTCGCCGCCCGAGAAGCCTTCATTCACGGCGCGGTGCATCATCGCTTCATCAATGTTCAGCAGCTTCATCTTCTCGCGCACCAGCGCCAGGAAATCCATGGCGTCAAGCTCGGCGAGCCCCTGGTGCTTACGGATGTTGTTGAGCGCCGCCTTCAGGAAATACATGTTGCTGACGCCGGGGATTTCCATCGGGTATTGAAAGGCCAGGAAAATGCCCTCTCGGGCCCGATCCTCAGGCGCCATCCCGATCAGGTCCTTGCTGTTGTAAAGGATTTCGCCGCCCGTCACTTCATAAACGCTGTGACCGGCCAACACCTGCGCCAGCGTGCTCTTGCCCGACCCGTTTGGCCCCATAATGGCGTGGACTTCACCTTTGCTGACCTTCAGGTCCAAGCCTCTCAGGATTTCCTTGCCCGCTACGTTTGCGTGTAGGTTCTTGATCTCAAGCATTCATCACTCCCCGTCGTAGAAACTAGAAAATGGAAAACAAAATTGGAAAAGCGTGGCCTGCCGCGCCAAGCAGTTTGCTGAAAAACGTTCCTGCGCTGTCATTACTGAGCGCAGCGAAGAATCTGGTTTTTCCGAGGCTGATTCCATAAAGGCAGATGCTTCGCTTCGCTCAGCATGACACCATCCTTGGCGGCGGCCGCCAAGCGAATGCAACCAGGGGTGCGCTGTCAATCAAACAAACTTGCCACCTTCACCGAAAACCCTGGCAATAATTCGCGATCCTCCAGCGCCTCTTCAGCCGTGCGGCGGGTTATCCCGGCCAGTCCGTGGATGTAAACCTCCCGATGCTCCGGGTAGACCAGCCATACTCGCTTGCAGCCTACGGCGAAGAAATCACTCATCTTCTGGTTCATTTCGCGCGGCGTGTTCGACGGTGAAATCACCTCGATCGCCAGGTCCGGCGCGCCTTCCGGTAAAGCCCGCGGCGGGAGGTCCCTTCCGGAAACAACAAACGCGACATCTGGATACCGCACGGTATTGCCGAAAAGGTGAAAGGGTTGCTCGGCGACCACCGTGCCTAGTTTGTGGCCTTCGAGAAACGTCATCAGAAGATGCAGTAATCTGTCACGAACGTTGTTGTGCTGGAACATTCCAGGAGACACCGTAACCACCTCTCCTTCGACAAGTTCGTACCAGACGTCGCACGATTCGAGCAGCGGTATGAATTCTTCAACCGTCAAAAGCGTCTTTGTCGCCATAGTCATTCCTTGTAGAAGTAGCGCCGTGGTTGCTGAAAGCTGATGGCTGAGCGCTGACAGCTTACTTCCATCCCATCCGCTCGCGCAGCGACGTGATGTGCCCTAAGTGGTGCCAGCCGTGCCAGGCATACATGGCCAGGTTTTGGTCAAGCGTCATCGCGCCGCGTTCGGGATGAAGCAGTGTCCGCCCGAAGTCCGCTGCTTCGAGAGACTTCAGCAGCAGCACCCACCGCGCGTGCATCGAATCGAGCAGGGTGAGCGAAAGCTCAACCGGGGCCGTGCGCGCGTCGGCCAACTCAGCCCATTTGGTTTGATCGTAGGGTTTGATTTGTGGTCCGTTCTCCGTGAGAGCCAGCCGGAATCGAACGTAAGCATTCAGGTGGCTATCGGCAAGGTGATGCACCACCTGCCGCACTGTCCACCCGCCCTCGCGGTAAGGCGTGTCGAGCTGAGCGTCAGAAAGTCCAGCCACTGCCTCCCGCAGCCGCGCCGGAGCGCCGGCAATCTCGCCGATCAAATGCTCCCGCTGCGCGTAGCTCAGCTTGCCTTCCCATTTGAATTTTCCCACCGGATACCGCGCATCCGCCGTCGCTGCTTCCATGATGTTTCAACCCCTTTTCCGGAAATTCGCCCACAACGGAGTAGCGCAGAGTTTAGCCTTTCACAAACTCTGCGGCTGTTGGCCCGATCTTACCCCACGCTTCCTTCCAAGCTCACGCTGAGAAGCTTTTGCGCTTCGACGGCGAACTCCATGGGCAATGCCTTAAAGACTTCTTTGCAGAAGCCGTTGACGATCATCGAGACGGCGTCTTCGGCGGAGATGCCGCGCTGGCGGCAATAGAAAATCTGATCTTCGCCAATCTTTGAGGTTGAAGCCTCGTGTTCCACCTGCGTGGTATTGTTGCGGACTTCGAGGTAAGGGAACGTGTGCGCGCCGCAACGGTCGCCAATCAGCAGCGAATCGCACTGCGAGTAATTCCGCGCGCCGCTTGCGCCCTTCAATACCTTGACCATGCCGCGATAGGTGTTTTGGCCGCGGCCGGCGGAAATCCCCTTGGAAACAATGGTGCTCTTCGTGTTTTTGCCCATGTGGATCATTTTCGTGCCCGTATCCGCCTGCTGGTAATTGTTGGTCACGGCCACCGAATAGAACTCGCCCACCGAGTTATCGCCTTGCAGAATGCAGCCCGGATACTTCCAGGTGATTGCCGAGCCAGTCTCCACCTGTGTCCAGGAAATCTTCGAATTCACGCCCAGGCACTTGCCACGCTTGGTGACAAAGTTGTAGATGCCGCCCTTGCCGTTCTTATCGCCCGGATACCAGTTCTGCACGGTGGAATACTTGATTTGTGCGTTGTCGAGCGCCACCAACTCGACCACCGCCGCGTGCAACTGATTCGTGTCGCGCATCGGGGCTGTGCAGCCTTCGAGGTAGCTGACGAATGCGCCCTCTTCCGCGATGATTAGTGTGCGCTCAAATTGGCCGGAATCCTTGGCGTTGATGCGGAAATAAGTGGAGAGCTCCATCGGACAGCGTACGCCCTTGGGAATATAAGCGAAAGACCCGTCGCTAAAGACGGCGGCATTGAGCGTGGCATAGAAGTTATCCGTGTAGGGAACGACGGAACCCAGATACTTCTTCACCAAATCGGGATGGTTCTGCACAGCTTCCGACATGGAGCAAAAAATGATGCCGAGCGAACCGAGCTTTTCGCGGTAGGTGGTTGCCACGGAGACGCTGTCAAACACCGCGTCCACGGCGACCCCTGCGAGCAACTCGCGCTCCTTGAGTGGGATGCCCAGCTTTTCATAAGTCTCGAGCAGCTTCGGGTCAACCTCCTCCAGACTCTTAGGACCGTCGTTCTTGGTCTTCGGAGCGGAATAGTAGGTGATGGCTTGGTAGTCAATGGGAGGGAAGTGGACATTGGCCCATTTGGGTTCTGTCATCGTCACCCAGTACCGGTAAGCCTTCAGCCGCAGATCCAGCATGAATTCCGGCTCATTCTTTTTGGCCGAGATGGAGCGGATTACATCCTCACTCAGACCCTTGGGAATGGTGTCCGATTCGATGTCTGTGATGAAACCGAACTTGTACTCTTTATTTGTAAGCTGCTCAATCGAACTGACTTCGGTGCTCATCCTTTTCCTCCCGTAAACGCTTGGTCACGAAGATCCCAGCTTGGCCTTCCCCCGGTAGCTCCGCGTGGTTTGCCACCCCTATTCCAAGTCTATTTGATACTGTACCAAGAAGTCAAGAAAACATAATCTGGTTATCGAAATGGCTCGTCTGCGGAAAAACGTCTCATCTGTCTTGCGCGTCTCAATCTCGAGCCCGCCGCGTGATATTCTTTGCTTGGCGCTTGAATGATTGGAAAATGATTGGAACCAGATGTAGCGCAGAGTTTTAAAAGCAAAATTCTGCGCTACAAAGCCATTAAATGACGGAACGAAGCCTAGCCCGGATTATTCATGAAACGA
>JBOGJX010000214.1:0-3774 GCA_050745285.1 Terriglobia bacterium | reverse complement strand
GCGTGAGGGAGGGCATCCGGGCTTCAGCACAGACATGGATGTTTGGCCTTGCTGAAAACACCTGGCATCTGAAACCTGCCGTCTGATTGCGTATCACTCGCTCCCAGCCAACTTCTTGAGCGCATCTCCCGTAAGACGCATGGTGAGCCATTCGGCCATTACCTGCGCTCCGAGCGATTGGTAGAACTCGAGGGCCGGGGTATTCCAGTTGAGCACCGCCCACTCAAAGCGCGCGCAGCCCTCTTTGACTGCGATCGCCGCCACATGTGCCAGCAGCGCTTTGCCGATCCCCTTCTTGCGGAACTCGGGCCGCACGAACAGATCTTCCAGGTAGATTCCCGGACGACCTCGCCACGTGGAGTAGTTGTTGAAAAAGAGCGCAAATCCCGCGGCCTGCCCCTCCCACTCAGCGATGACCACGCGAAACTTGGGATGGGCGGAAAAGCCGTCGCGCCGAATGTCTTCCGGCATTGCCACGGCTTCCCGCGGGGCCTTCTCGTAGTCTGCCAGCTCGCGAATAAGCCGAAGAATAAGGGGAATATCTTCCAAAGTTGCCGGGCGGATGTTCGTCATTCCACTATTCTAATATGACTCGGTTGTGTTTATGGCGGGACCTGAGCGCGTTGCTGGCAAAGGACTCGCGTGGTACCATCCGAGCGAATGGAACGTCAATAAATCGTAAATCGGAGGATAAAACGCCATGGCCGTGCCTGTCTTGTTGCCTACCGCCGCCCGGGACGAGTCCTATGGGGGCGTCATTTATCACATCCAAGGGGAGTTGGTCCCGGCGCTCAGCATTGAGTTGAGCGCTGTCTCTGTCTTTTTTGAGCACCACGTGCTGCTCTGGAAGGATCCGCAAGTTCAGGTTGGCATCAAAGCGGTCAAAGGGGCGTTCAAGCGCATGATGGCTGGCATTCCTGTGTTCCTTACCGAAGCCGTAGGGCCGGGCCGCATCGCCTTCAGCCGTGATAACGCGGGACACGTCTTCGCCATTCATCTGAAGCACGGCGAATCGATCGACGTGCGCGAGCATCAGTTCCTCGCCGCCACCGAGAGCCTGGAGTATGGCTTTTCGCGGATCAAGGGCGTGGCCAACATCCTCTATGGCGGCACAGGGTTTTTCATCGACAACTTCGCCTGCACGCAGGCCGAGGGCATCGTCTGGCTGCACGGTTACGGCAACGTGTTTGATATTGTGCTGAAGCCGGGCGAGCAGATTGATATCGAGCCGGGCGGCTGGATTTACAAAGAAAAGTCGGTCGGGATGCAGTCAATGTTCCAGCGCCTTTCGACGGGCTTGTTTGCCAGCGCCGGGCAGATTTCCTGGAACCGTTTCACGGGCCCCGGCCGTATCGGATTGCAATCGATGTCAGTCCATCTGCCAACGGCTGAGTGAGAGACGGCGAGGTTCGTAGGGGCGCTTCCGGCCGCGCTACCCCAACGCTATGTTCATGCATGTGGCGCCCCGCGAGGCGCATGAGGTCTACCTTGAAATTTTCGATTTAGAGAACGGAAGGGCACGGTTTTAACAGTGCCGTGGTGGAAGGGATCCGCTTATGCCGTGGCGGATTTGCGATACTGCTTCAGGCACTCTTCGGAGCAGAAATGAAGGGTTTTTCCGTGCCACTCGAGCTGATGCGAAAGTTCCGTGGATACGAACATCCCACACACCGGGTCACGCACGGTCACGCCGCGAACCGTTTCCTTTTCTTCCTCCATGCCATGGGGTGAACCGGGGCGGGTAGAACGGGTGTTCCCGTGGCCGAAGAATCCGCCGAAGGCCGAAGTGAGCACGCGCCCCACCACCGCCACGAGAATCAGATCGAAAACAATATCGAGTATTCGCCCCATCTTAATGTCAGGGTATGGCCGCCTTACCGGATCGGCCGGATCGGCCGGACCGCCCCGGCTGCCCTGTTGGATCGGGTTGTCCGGAAAGGCCAGTGCCTGCCATACCCAGCGTCTGCTCCAATTGGCCGAGGCCCGGGTACCCTGGGTTGATCACACGCAACTGATTCATGGCCTCATCCGCCGCTTTGAAATTATGCGTCCCGTCCAGGTTGACCACGATCAGGTTAAACAAAGTAGGCTCGTGCCGGGGGTCGATCTTCAGTGCTTCGTGCAGTTGATCCACCGCTTCGCTTGCGCGCCCCAGGTTGAAGAGGCAGGTGGCCATGTCCGTGCGCGCGTCCACGTTCTTGGGATCAAGCGCCAGCGCCTGTTGATACCACGGGATGGCTTCCGTGAACCGCCGCCGGTCATACAGGAAATCCGCCAGCTTTAGCCGTGGCGCGGGATCTTTGGGGCTGCGTGCCGAGGCATCCTTGAAGAATTGGATGACCTCCGCGTCATTGACGGGAGGGTGGCCCTTGGGAAGCTGCGAGCCTATCGCGCCAGGCGTGCCGCCAGATCCAGTTGACCCGTTCGGCGAGGCCGCGGTATCTGACGCCGCTGGGGCGTCCGCTTGCCCTGGTTGCGCGGCAGGAGCGGCGAGGGCGCTGCTGGTCGCAGCCTTTTGCCGCTGGACTGAATTCCGGTGGGCGCTAAATGCAAACCCGGCCAGAAACCCCACGCCGAGGAATACGATCGCCGTGATCAACGTCTCTTTTTTCACAGGACCGCCTTGAATTCCATTCTATTGGAAGTGTATCGGACGTGCGGAGGCAGCGTCAAGGATTCGGGATTCGGGAAAGAAGAAATGTAGCGCAGAGTTTTGCTTTTAAAACTCTGCGCTACAAATCACTCCCGATCCCAACCCCCAATTTTCTGACACTTGGCGTCAGATGCCTTCTCAACTGTTCGTTTACGGACACCAAAATCCCGCAATCGGACATCTTCGGGCCTACGCTGTCAGCGCCATTTCCAACTAACTCCAATGGAATAAGTGGCATAAAATGGTCCTTGCGAATGGCAACCGGCTTGCCATAACTCTAGGCGGAGGCAGAAAACAATTCAATGGACATTCAACGCGTAGGTGCAGCCCGAAAACGGCGCATCCGAATGGCAATCTACTCAATCATCGGTGTGATCGTCATCGTTGTCGTCAGTTTGGGGCTTGCCCGGCTCAAACCCGCGCCACCCGGCGTTGATCGCTCGACCCTATGGCCGGACACGGTCAAGCGCGGTGCAATGGATGTCCAGGTGCGCGGGCTGGGAACGCTGGTTCCCGTACAGTTGCAGTTCATTCCTGCTGTCACCGATGGCCGCGTGGAGCGCCGCTTCCTCCTGCCGGGCGTGAAAGTGACGCCAGACACGCTGCTGCTGCAACTCACCAACCCCCAACTTCAGCAGGAGACCCAGAGCGCCGAGTGGACTTATAAAGCGGACGTGGCGAACCTTGAGAGCCTTAAATCAACGCTGAACAATGACCTTCTGAACGAACAATCAATGCTCACGAATCTTGAGGCTGAATATGAGCAGGCGAAGCTGCAAAGCGGGGTGGACGAGAAGCTCGCCGCTAAGGGCATTGCTTCGCAACTCACCGCGCAGCTCTCGAGCGCTAAGGCCGCCGGGCTCGCCTCGCAGGTTGCCATCGAGAAAAAGCGCGTCACTACCTTGAAGCAGTCGTTGACCACGCAACTCGCGGCGCTCCAGGCCAAAGCCGAGCAGGACCACGCGATGTACGAATTAAAGAATAGCCAACTCGGCGCATTGATGGTCCACGCGGGCTACACGGGTATCCTTACGGATATCCCCGTCGAAGTGGGCCAGCAGGTGAAGGCGGGGGACACGCTGGCGAAGGTCGTTGATCCAACCAAGCTCAAGGCTTCGCTT
>JBOGJX010000213.1:0-4525 GCA_050745285.1 Terriglobia bacterium | reverse complement strand
GCCCTGGGAGCACAAAAAACCGATATCGTCACCTTGGTGCTCCGGCAGGGGGCCTTGCTCACGGCAATCGGATGCGCCATTGGGTTTGCTCTTGCATTCCCATTGCCCAAGCTGTTCGCCGCGATGTTCAATGGAATGCCGGTCGGTGGTCCGCTGGACCTGGGTGCCGTTGCCGGCGTTGCGGCGCTCGTATCGATGCTGGCAACGTACATCCCCGCGCGGCGGGCGACCAAGGTTGATCCGATGGTGGCGCTGCGCTACGAATAGGGGCTCGGGAATGCCTTGTAGCGCAGAGTTTTGCCTTTAAAACTCTGCGGCTTTTGACTGGTATCGGAGAAAAGCCGCAGACTTTTAAAAACAAAAGTCTGCACTACACGCTTTTGACCGGCCAGGACGAAAAGCCGCAGAGTTTTAAAAGCAAAACTCTGCGCTACACGCCTTTGATTGGCCAGGACGAGAAAAGCCGCAGACTTTAAAAAACAAAAGTCTGCGCTACTCGCTCCTTTCTTGTACGGGTCATCCCCGTTCAACAACTCTCTTCGTGAACAACACGGCCCCCGCCTACTTGCGCCCGGCAGCTTCCACTGTCACGGTTGGATCGGCTCCCTTCCAGGTGACATCTGCCGTGGGTCCATACGTCGAAGGGACCGCTCTGTTGAGTAGACGAAGATAAACGGCCAATTGCGTACGATGATGAGTGGTGTGAAGGACGCGACGCCAAAAAATCCAGATTCGTTCGCGCGCGACGTCGAAAAAAGAAACGCGCTCCAGCCACCACTTTTCGTTCTGGGCTGCGAAGAATGCCAGCCGTGGGAACGCCAACTGGACCATCCGGTTGGCATAATCTTCCGGAGACCGGCCCTGCGGAAGAATTTCGGACGGCGAAGGTTCGGGCGACCCCAGGAATTCGCCGAAAAACCGCCTCTCCGAAAGCAGTTGGTGTTTCATAATATCTTCCACCGAGCTCGCGCGCCGATGCGGCTGATAAGGCATGTCACCCGGAGCGAACTCATGCCAGACGGAGATCACCTTGTTGGTCTCGCTCGCATAGGTCTCAAGCAGATGCTGGAAAATGGGCGAGGGCGCCTTCGGGATGTCTGAATCTGGAATCGCTGTGTATACGTAATTCGTCGCCATGACCATGGCCTCCGGAGCGCCTGGAATTGCTTGCTTCCTCCCCCGTCAGCCGGGATTAGCGAGGCCGAGTCGTCGTTCGCCCGCATAAACCACAAAACGTTTGCCTCGCGAAAAGCCCACGAGAGTCAAATCCAACTCGTGAGCCAATCGGACTGCCAGGCTGGAAGGCGCAGAAACGGAGGCGACCACCGGCACACCGGCTACGATCGCCTTCTGGACGATCTCAAAGCCGCCTCGACCGCTCACCACGAGAACATATTCCGAGAGGGGCAAATGGCCTTCCAAGAGCGCCCAACCGATAACCTTGTCCACGGCGTTGTGACGGCCCACGTCTTCACGCAGCACGAGGAGTCCGCCGCGTCGATCGAACAGACCGGCGGCATGAAGACCTCCGGTACGCGCAAAAATTTGCTGCTCAGCGCGCAACCTGTCCGTGAGCCGGCAGAGGATCCCTGGGTCAACGCGCAGATCGGGGTTCGGCGGCTGAATCCCGCGTACTCTGAGCGAATCGATCGAGGCCTTTCCACACAGGCCACAACTGGAACTTGCGAAGAAGTTGCGCTGCACTCGGTCCAGGCCGAGCGCCACTTCTTGCGCGATCTCAACCATGACAATGTTTCCCTCTGCATCGGAGGTATCGTGCGCTTTGCCCGGACCCATCTCGACGAGGCGCCGCTTTGCTGGCGGACAATGGTCCAGAGAGAGGATTTGCTCTCGTTGTTTGACAAGTCCTTCGGTGAAAAGGAAGCCGCAGGCCAGCTCGAAGTCATGGCCTGGGGTGCGCATGGTGACGGTCAGAGGCAGCTTACCCACGCAGATTTGTAGGGGTTCTTCGGAAGCCAAGTCGTCGCGGAGGCGCCGCACCGTCCCGTCCCGCCATTCCGAAACAGAGATTACTTCGATACTGCGCCGGGTTTGCCGCACCCCCACTTTTCCCATGCGGTCGCGGATCGGGTGCACCACCATATGAATTAAGGTATAGCGTCGTGTCTACGCAGGTCCGCACAGCGAGCGGCGAAGCCGCGAGCCACGTCTGATGGGTCTGAGGCGGGAGCCTCATTAGCATTTCGTCCGCGAAGCCTAACCACCGCCATTCTGCCAGCAGACATGTTATGTCTTGCTCGAACCTCGTGAGAAGCTGCCGTGGGGATCGATGACGAATTTTTTGGCAGCTCCTTTATCGAAATCCTTGTAGCCTTGAGGACCCTCGTCCAGGGTGATGACGGTCACATTCACTGCTTTGGCGATTTTAATTTTGTCGTGTAGGATGGCCTGCATCAGTTGCCGGTTATACTTCATCACCGGAGTTTGGCCCGTCATGAAGCTGAGCGACTTGGCCCATCCAAGTCCGAGGCGGAGGCTTAGATTGCCAGTCCTTGCGCTTTCGTCCTTGGCGCCGGGATCCTCGGTGACATAAAGCCCGGGGATGCCGACTCCTCCGCCAGCGCGAGTGAGTTCCATCAGTGAATTGAGCACCGCCGCTGGGACCTCTTTCCCGGCCTCGGCGCCATGGCCGCGAGCCTCGAATCCGACACAGTCAACGGCGCAATCAACTTCTGGAATCCCGAGGATATTCTCAATTTGCCCGGCGACGGAGGCATCTTTGGAGATGTCGGCGGTTTCACAGCCAAAGCTCCTGGCCTGCGCCAAGCGTTCCGAATTCTGGTCTCCCACGATAACGCAAGCCGCGCCAAGCAAGTGGCAGGCCGCCGCGCACGCCAGGCCGACAGGTCCCGCGCCGGCAACATAAACTGTGGATCCGGTCCCCACTCCCGCGGTGAGCGCCCCGTGGTAGCCCGTAGGGAGGATGTCAGAGAGGCACGTCAAGTCCCGGATTTTCTCCATCGCCTGTGCCTTGTCCGGGAATTTGAGCAGATTGAAGTCGGCATAGGGAACCATGACGTACTCGGCCTGGCCTCCCACCAATCCGCCCATATCCACATAGCCGTATGCGGCCCCCGGCCGGGAGGTGTTCACGTTCAAACAAATTCCCGTCTTGCGTTCTTTGCAGTTGCGGCAACGGCCGCAGGCAATATTGAATGGGGCGGAAACCAGGTCGCCGGCCTTGATAAATTCCACATCCCGGCCCGCTTCAATCACCTCGCCCGTGATCTCATGACCCAGGACCAAACCGGCAGGCGCTGTTGTGCGGCCCCTCACCATGTGCTGATCGCTGCCGCAAATGTTGGTCGAAATAACTTTGAGAATCACCCCGTGCTCGCACTTCCGGTCTCCCAAAGCAAGTTTGGGGAAGTCGATCGTCTGAACCTCAACCTTTCCCCGTCCCATGTAAACAAGTCCGCGATTGCCAGGCATAGATTATCCTCCGTTGTATTAGAATGTAGTGCGAAAGGGCGCGGTTTTAGGCCCGCCGTAGAACGCGATAAAGAATAATGAAAGAGTTGTTTTTGCTTTCTTTCCGGCGGGGTCGAAACCCCGCCCTTGCAAACACTGTTTCAGCATCCTGTTAAAATGCCGCCGCGCCCGCCTCCGCGACAGCCTGATCTTGCTCGCCACTGCCGCCACTGACCCCAATCGCGCCGACCACCTTGCCGTCACGTTTCAGGGGAATACCTCCGGCGAAAATCATGATCCGGCCGCCGTTCGAGGCATGAATCCCGAAGAACTGCCCACCGGATTGAGAATGCTTGGCCAAATCCTTCGTGGCAATATCGAACGCGCGAGCGGTATAGGCTTTATTGATGGAGATGTCTACGCTGCCGAGCCAGGCGCCGTCCATGCGAACGTGGGCAACCAGATTGCCTCCGGCGTCTGCTATGGCGACATTCATGGGTTGACCGATTTCAGCCGCCTTTTTCTCGGCAGCGGCAATCACTCTTCGTGCATCACTGAGAGTAACCATGTGATTTCCCTCCAGATTTGATTTGTTCGCTTCCGCGCGAAGCAAGGACTGCGGCGCCTCAGCGCAATCCGCCGGGAAGGCGGACTTGCGGATGAGGCGTCCCATTAATACCGGGTTAAGTGGCATTCTTGTTGCGTCAGGGCATGGCTTTAGCCATGCCGCAAGCGGGGCATCCTTCACCCCCCTTAGAGAGGAGGGAAACCGCGGGGGAGCAGCGCTTCCCATCGCGGAAAGGTGAAGGCTTTCGGGGCACGGCTGAAGCCGTGCCCTGACGCGCCGTTGTCGAACTTAACCTTGTAACGCTATTGAGTCTTCTCCGCCATCCAGCGCTCCGCATGGTTTCGGCCGCTCTCGTGGTCATGTGTATGTTACCACTCGACCGGAAAATAAAAACGGAAATCCCAGTTCAAGACAATCCCGGCAGGCCCGGCAGGATGTATACTTGCAATAACCGGGAGTCATTAGCCCGGATTATTCATGAAACGATTGGCACTCGCGGAAGGGCGGGGTTTTAACCCCGCCGAA
>JBOGJX010000212.1:0-6931 GCA_050745285.1 Terriglobia bacterium | reverse complement strand
GCCCACGGCACACCAATCGTGCCGTGGCTACCAATCTTATCCGTGGCAACACTCTACGGATTATAAAAGCCGCGGTTCTTGCTGTATGGCGCCTCGCCCGGCTCACCCCTGCGGAAGTGGCCCGATGGGATCGACTTGCCATCGCGCTCATGCGCCAGAAGCTCGATAAACCAGGCTTCGTGCTCGATCTCTTCGTTGAGGATACGCGAAGCAAGATCATAGGTGCGCGGATCTTTACCAAAAGTCACGTCGCACACCGCGCTCCAACTGCGGATGGCGCAGCGCTCCGATTCGAGAAGTATCGTGAGGATGTTCACGGCCGTGGGTGGATCGGGAAGCTTGGCGGCGGCGCAGCCGGCCTGATCGTGAAAAACTTTCAAGTCGTTGGGTAAACTCCCTCCCAACTCGTAAATCCTGGGTACGATCAGTTCCCAGTGCGCCCGGTCTTCGAGCCGTGCGTCTTCACAGATTTCCTTATAGTCTTCATGGCCCGCAAGGTTCATTCGAAGAATTGTGTAGTAGTAGTAAGTGCTGGCAAATTCCGCGCCCGCGTTGGCAATCAACATTTTGATCAACTTCTCGACGTCCACTCCTCGAGCGCGGATCACTTCCACCCCCACCCGTTGGTTAACGTCACCGTGTTTTACAGCTCGTTCCTCTGGCATGTTGCCTCCTTTTTCACTTATCGACAATAGCGGTTTCGGACTCTTACAGGCTACGAAAAATGCGTAGCGGCGGCTTTATGCCGCCATTGAGCCAATGAGAACCCTGGAGTTGTGGCGATATAAAATCGCCGCTACACCCAACACGCGGGGTTTTTCAGTAACCTGCTAGATTCTAATATACAGTTCAAATACGCTGCAAGCGAACGAATCAGCGAGCGCGAGGTCCGTAGGGGCAAGCGGCAACGCCGCCGGTCGCGCCCCCGCGCGATATTCATGATCCCGCGCCTTCATTGATTCGTCCTATCCCTTCCGATAGAATCTACAAAGGGGATGGATACGGCATGAGAGTTCCGCGCGCCAACCTGCAATTTCTGAATCTGCGATTTAGGACGCGGCTGGCGTTGATCCTTTTTGTCACCCTGGCTATCACCAGCGGCGTACTCTTTGCCACCTACATCCGTCAAGACCGGCACATCAAGGCATACGTGTCGGGCATCACCTCGGATTTGCTAGCCATCAGCCAAGTAACCCAGACGAAGATTCCGCCCAAGAGCAGCCGCACGGCCGCGCTCGAGGCTTACGAAAGCGCGCTTAAGGACGCGGGTCTCGCCTCGATCACCATCGCCTCCACCAGCGGCGAGGTGGTGGCCAGCACCAACCCGCGCCAGGTAGGCAAGAAGATCAAGATTAAGCATCACCGGCGCGCCTCCAAGCAAGGCCCCATCAACATTTCCGCCGACTTCCCCGAAGTGAATGTGGATTCATCGCTGGGTGAAAAGACTTACTCTGTCGAGTTCCCCATCGTGCAAGGCGACCGCGTGATCGGCTACGCTCAACTGCACGGTTTTGGCGACCAGTTGGACCCGCTCCTGCACCGGGCCGAGGTGCAGCGCTCCATGTGGATTCTTGCCACCATGCTGGCGGGAATCTTTGCCGTGGTCTACCTGGCGTTTCTCTTCACTAAGCCCGTCGATATGCTCGTTGAAGGCGCGAAACAGGTGGCGCAGGGCAACCTTTACGTTTCTCTTCCCGTCACGCGAAAAGATGAGATGGGCCACCTGGCCCAGACGTTCAATAGGATGGTCGAGCGCCTGCGCGAAAATAGACAACTACAGGAGCGCCTAAGCGAGGCCGAAAAGCTCTCCCTGCTGGGCCGCTTCGCCGGGAGCATCGCGCACGAAGTCCGCAATTCACTGAACTTTATTAACCTCAGCATCGACCAGGTGCGCGCCAAGCAGAACACGCTGGGGTTGCCCGAATCTGCCCTGGGAGGCAAGGCCGCTAGGGAAAAGGCGCTGGGTGAAATCCAGCGCAACTTGGCCAATGTGAAGGAAGAAATCGGGCACTTAAATCATATGGTTAATGAGTTTCTCTCCGCCGGGCGCCAGACGCCACCCGATCTTCAGCCCTGCGATTTGCGCGGCACTCTGAGGCAGGCCGTCGCCTTGGTCGAAAAACAGGCCCACACGCAGGATGTGAGCCTGCACGTGGACCTTGCGGCCAGCCTCCCCGCCATTCAGGCGGATGCCCAGCAAATCAAGACTTGCTTCGTGAACATCCTCACCAACGCGGTCCAGGCCATGCCGCGTGGCGGGATAATCCGGGTCAGCGCATCCCGGGTGGACGGGAGCAAGTCCGAGGTCGAGGTGCGGTTTGCGGATACCGGGCCGGGCATTCCGCTTGAGGACCGCGAGCGCATCTTCGCGCCATATTTTTCCACCAAAGCTACCGGCTTCGGGCTGGGGTTGGCAATCACCCGGAAGATCGTCGAAGACCACGGCGGCCGGATTTTTGTCTTGGACGGGCAAGGCTCGGGAACCATCATGGTGATGGAGCTTCCCATGAACCATGTTCCCGCCGAAACCAGCCGGCCCGTACCGGCAGCGTAGCATTGGCTGCGTCGTGGGGGCGCAGCAAGCAGCGCCCCTACAACTTGGTCCTTGCTACCGCTGTTTGCTGATTGCTGAGGGCTGATAGCTTCTTTCGTTTGTCACTCGTCACTTGTCACTGCCTTTAAGACCTATGCCCGAAGGAACCATCCTGATCGTTGACGACGAAGGCCGCCAGCGGGAAATCTATCGCGATATCCTGCTGGATGAAGGCTACGCCGCCGAAACGGCGGGTAGCGGCGAGACAGCGCTCCGCCTGCTTGAGCAGAAGCGCTTTGACTTGGTCATCACCGACCTTAACCTTCCCGGCATGACCGGCATACAACTGCTGAGCGCGATTCAGCAAGCCGATCCTACCGTCACCGTCGTGCTCATCACCGGCTACCCCTCCATCCAATCGGCCATCGAAGCGACGCGGAAAGGCGTGTACACATATCTCGAAAAGCCGGTGGACCGAGACCGGTTGCTCGAGGTGGTGGGCGAGGTGTTCGCGCGCATGGCGCTGCTTCGCAAGTCCATACTGGGCGTTTCCCCGGCGACCAAAGCCATGCTGCGCGTGGTCTTGAAAGTAGCGGGAACTTCGCACACGGTGCTGATCCTCGGCGAGAGCGGAACGGGTAAGGAATTGGTGGCGCGAGAAATCCATGAGCTCGGCCCGCGCAGCAAATTGCCTTTCCTCGCCGTCAACTGCGCCGCGCTCACCGAGACGCTGCTCGAAAGCGAGTTGTTTGGCCACGAAAAGGGCGCCTTTACGGACGCCCATCAGCAAAAAAAAGGCCTGTTTGAGCGCGCCAACCGCTCCACGCTTTTTCTCGATGAGATTGGCGACACCAGCCTGAGCATGCAAGCCAAAATCCTGCGGGCCTTGCAAGAGAGGGAAATCACGCGCGTGGGGGGCGCCGAAGTCATCAAGGTGGATGTGCGCATCATTACGGCCACCAACCGCAACCTGGAGCAGATGTTGAAGGAGGGAAAATTCCGGGAGGACCTCTATTACCGCCTCAAGGTGATACCCATCGTCTGTCCGCCTTTGCGCGAGAGGCGCGAGGATATTGGGGTGCTGGCGGCGCACTTCCTCCACAAAGCGTCGATGAATGGCAGGCCGAAGAGCATTTCTCCTGCCGCCGTTGAAGCCCTCGAAGCTTACAACTGGCCGGGGAATATCCGCCAGCTTGAATGGGCGATCGAGCGCGCTGTATTACTGGGCGAGGAAGAGCAAATCACCGTCGAGGACCTTCCGCCGGAGATCCGGGAGGGCGACCATCCCGAAACTCTGTTCCAGAGTGCCGTGACTAGCGCGGCGGGAGCGGATAGCCTTGAACCGGTCATCGCCGAAGGCTCGTGGGAGGAGCACGAAAAAGTTAAGATTTTGGAGGCGCTGCAGCGAACCAACGGAAACATCACGCGCGCCGCGCAACTGCTCGGCATGACGTTCCGCACGCTTCAGTATCGCCTGGAAAAGTTCGGCATCAAGCGGACGTAAATAAATTTTTTAGATCTGTAGCGGCGCTCTGGCTGCCGGCAAATCGCAGGCAGGGGCGCTGCTTGCCGCGCCGGCCTGATTTGCGGAAACTTCGTAGGGGCGCTGCTTGTCGCGCCCTTGTCGCGGCGGCCTCTGGCTGCAGAAGACAATCGTCACCCATGTAGGGGCACGCCATGGCGTGCCCTGGGCGCAGGGGAAGCAATACTTCCTGCCAGCCGCGGTTGCGATGAGGGGCCTACCGCCGCAGCCGGTAGCCGTTGGAGTCGTCAACCCGATTCAGTGCGATCAGAATAATGTCGATGATCGTCCACACTCCCAGGCCACCCAGCGTAATCAGCTTAAGGATCCCCAGGCCCACATACCCCAGATAGAAGCGATCCACTCCCAACGTCCCGAGCAGTATGGAAAGGATGAGAGCCACAACCCAATCCTTTTCGCTGTACCGCGCGAGCAGCGACCCGCATTTTGGGCATGGAGAATTCTCGGAGAACGTCTCCGCGCCGCAGGCTTGACAAAAGCGCGTGCCCTGCCAAGGGCGCACTCCGCAGCCCACACATATTTCGGCCTGAGACGGGATCAGCCGCCCGCAATTGCGGCAATGCGTCGCGCTCGATCCCGCGAAGCCCCCCTGAGAGGCTGCCGCGTTCTCCCGCGCCGTTCCGCACTTATCACAAAACCGGACACCCTCAGCCACCTGCGCGCCACATTGAGGACAGTACATCGCGCTTCATACCTCCTTGGAGGATTGTTCGTTAACGCCAATCCTGCCCGCATGGACAATCAATCATACATACGCCAGAACGTCAAGCTGGGTTCCCATCAATTCATAACCTCTTCGATCTCTAACAATTGGCGTGAGTTATTCCAGCATCGAACCTTTCCGGCGTGAACGGAATCTAATATCAAATGAAAGGGTTCCTTGGGGAGGTGCCCATGTTCACAATAACTCACATAATCGTTTTCGCAGTGTTGAAGGTGCTCCTTGTGGTCTTGGCGCTGATTTATGCCGGGTTAGTGCTTACGGCCTATGGGATCGAAGGCTCGCGTTATCAGCCCCGTGTGCAGATCTCGAAGCCAGCTCGTTCGGGTGAACGCCTTCTGGTCTGGACGGGCGTCAAGCTCCTGGACGGGGTGTTGCGCGTTAGCCGTTCGGTTTTCAACCAGCTCTTCACAGCCTCGGCAGAAATCGGGGAATGGGTGGTGGATAGGTCCAGCCCCACGCTCCAGCGCAAGGTGCGCTCGCGGTTCCTCTAGGCGCCCGGCAGTGTAGCGGCGAGTTTATCTCGCCAAATGGCGACGTAAAGCCACCTCTACATCAAGCTGTACCACTGCCGCGCCCTTGTGTCATGCTTCCCGCACTAATCCTCTCGTTTATCCCATCTGTATCATCCGTCTCGCTGAAATCTGCTATGCTCGGATTTGCTGGCTTTTTCCCTTCGAGATTTTTGATGTTAGCCCGCAACGGTACCGGGCGTGTCCTAACTCTCTCTGTAGGCTTGTGCCGGGAAAATGAAAGAGCCGCAGAGTTTTAAAAGCAAAACTCTGCGCTACACCCCTGGCCATCCGTCAAAGAGGCTGTCATGCCGAGTGTCGTCATTCCCGCGCAAGCGAGAATGACGTTCTCCGCAACCTGGGGTGATCCAGGCATCGCTTTTAGAAGAGGGCTCACGCCGGCGCATGGATGAAACCGTACAATACTGGCTGGCGCTGAC
This sequence comes from Terriglobia bacterium, assembly GCA_050745285.1. Lineage (GTDB taxonomy): Bacteria > Acidobacteriota > Terriglobia > UBA7540 > UBA7540 > RH2-MAG17b. The sequence goes on along the minus strand of JBOGJX010000212.1, from coordinate 1,182 downwards.
GCGAATCGAAGGACTTGGGACTCGCGGCGCCCTTAAAATTGTCAGGAGTTTGGGATCGCCGGAGCGCGCCTACGCCGCCTCGCTCACCGAGCTTGAGAGTTGCGGTGTTCCCGCGCGTGTGGCCCAGGAAATCTCCGCACAGAGGGGGCTCGCCGAGGCGGAAAAGGAGATTCAGCTTGCCAAGAGCCGCGGCATTAAAATTGTGACGCCTTCGACCGGGGGTTATCCATCTCTCTTGGGGCATATTCCGGACCCGCCGCTGGCGCTGTACATTCAGGGTGATGTGGCCACGATTTCGGCCCACGCCATCGCCATGGTCGGCTCGCGACGGCCGAGCGCCTATGGAAGTTCAGTAGCGCATCGTTTGGCCAGCGACCTCGCCATGCGGCAGCTTGTGGTGGTAAGCGGCCTGGCGCGAGGAATCGACTCGGCAGCGCATCGCGGGGCGATTGAGGCGAAGGGCAAGACGGTGGCGGTGATGGGCTCAGGGTTGGACGTCATCTATCCGAAGGAAAACAAGAAGCTGGCGGAAAAGGTGGCGGAATGCGGCGCGGTGATTTCTGAGTTTCCGCTCGGCACGTCACCCGCGCCGGAAAATTTCCCCATCCGCAACCGGATTATCAGCGGCCTCTCGCTCGGCGTGGTCATTGTGGAAGCGGCTGAATACAGCGGCTCGCTGATTACCGCACGGCTGGCGCTCGAACAGAATCGTGAGGTTTACGCAGTTCCGGGCAACATCACGTCAGCGCAGAGTTTCGGCCCCAACCTGCTGATTAAGCAGGGCGCGAAGCTGGTTGACCAGTGGATGGACGTTATCGAGGAGCTGCCCGCCTCGGTTCGAATGCAACTGATGCCCCCGCCATCGGCATCGGATGAGTCTGCGGAGGCTCCCAAGGGGACGTTGCCGCTCACGCCCGCTCTCGATGGCGATCAGAAGGCGGTTTTCGAGGCGTTGCGAGTGGATGAGGCGATTTTTGTTGACGCCATTTGCGGACACGCGTCACTCCCTCAACCGCGCGTGCTGGCGGCGCTGCTCGGACTTGAAATGAGCGGCTGGGTCCGGCAATTGCCCGGAATGAATTTTGTGCGTAAGTTATAGGTAGGCTTTTTCCATGTTGGATTTTGGATCGGTGTAGGGGCGCTGCTTGCCGCGTCCTCGAAAATTAAGGCAGGGCGCGGCAA
>JBOGJX010000211.1:0-1544 GCA_050745285.1 Terriglobia bacterium | reverse complement strand
CGTCAATTGTGGGAGTGACAATGAACTCGGCGCCGGCCAGGATCGCGGCGCGGCAGGTTTCGGCATCGAGGATGGTTCCGGCGCCCACCAACACTTCGCCACCATGCTTAGCCGCCACGCCCTCCATCACGCGAATGGCGTGGGGCACTGTCATGGTGATCTCTGCGATCCCAATGTTGCACAGCAGAATCGCCTCCGCTGCGCGCGAGGCGTCTTCAGCCGACGGCGCACGCACAATCGGAACAAGCCCCACCGAGCGGACTTTCTCCAATGCCCTTTCTTTGGTCCAAGACAAGGCTGCCTCCAAGAAATTGAATCATTGGCTCATTGAGCCAATGATTCAATGATCCGATGACTCAATGGTTGAATCTGCTCTTATCGTGCCACGCGCAAGCTGGCGCCTTTCATAAGCTGTTCTACCTCAGACAGGCTGGCCCAGTTGAAGTCCCCTGGCATGCTGTGCTTGAGGGCGCTGAACGCGTTGCCGTAACGCAGCGCCGCGGCATAAGACTTCTGCGTAAGGTAGCCATAGATAAAGCCCGCGCTGAAGGAATCGCCACCGCCGATGCGGTCCACAATCTCCAGGTCGTACTTCACGTCGTCGTAAAACTTTTCCCCATCATACACGATGGCCGTCCAGGTATTGCGCCAGACCAAGGGATTTTCCCGCAGCGTGACGGCAACCGCCTTAAACTTGAACTTCTCCTGAAGACGCCGCGCGGACTCCTGATAGGCCGCGGCGGAAACCTCCTGAAAGCCCTTGGGTTCGCTGACCGAGGACGGCTCAATCCCGAATACGACGCGGGTATCTTCTTCCGTGGTGATGAGGACGTCGACGAATTCCATCAAGGGCTCCTGCACGCTCTGCGCTTTGGAAGGCAGCCAGAGTTTTCCCCGGTAGTTCAGGTCGTAACTTACCGTCACGCCCGCTTCGCGCGCGGCCTCGAGAGCCTCGCGGGTCACGGCCGCGGCCGAGTCGCTCAGTGCGGGAGTGATTCCACTGGTATGGAACCACCGGCAGCCGGAGAACACCTGTTTCCAATCCACCTCGCCCGGTTTGATCGCGCTGATGGCCGAGTGCTCGCGGTCATAGAGCACAGAGCTCGGCCGGGGCGCCGCGCCGAATTCCACAAAGTACAAGCCCACCCGGCCCGCGCGGGACCAGATGATGTTTGAGGTATCCACGCCCATCTGCCGCACACGGTTTTGCATCATCCGGCCCACCGCGTTTTCAGGAAGACGCGATACCCAGGAGCTTTTCATGCCAAGGCGGCTCAAGCCGACAGCCACGTTCAACTCGCCGCCCCCTATTCGAACGTCCAGCGAACTGGTTTGTTCCAGCCTCTCATAATGAGGCGGCGATAGCCTCACCATGGCCTCGCCAAATGTCACCACGTCCGGCATCTTCGTGACCCCCCTACGTGAAATGGATGTTGTAGCGACGGCCGGAGGCAAGTGTGTCCAAATTACTTTCCAGCCCTTTGGACGCTCGCTGCGGCTTTACCGTCTACTGATTCGTAGGGGCGCTGCTTGCTGCGCCCACT
>JBOGJX010000210.1:0-6330 GCA_050745285.1 Terriglobia bacterium | reverse complement strand
ATCGGGGGAGGGGAGACCACGAAGTGGTGGGTGAGGGCGTCTCCGGCACGGCCTAATCTTGAGAAAACCGGCCGTGCCCTTCCGCCGTCTTGACCGGAATTTTCGGAGCCGGTTGCTGAAAAACGTGTAGCGCCCGGTGACGGCCCCAGTTGATCCAAACTTACGTTGGCGTTCACCCCTGTTCGTGGTATATTAGCAGGTGGAGTAGGGCTCTCATTTCCAGCACGAAGGGTTTCCCTTTTACTATAATTAACCCATTGTAAATGAATGGTTTATCTATAATCTGCGCCTGCGGTTGTCCCCAGGGCGCGCGCGCTTTTTTCGCCAATCCGGGCCAAGTTTTCCACATGAGTTGGTGGTAGTAGTGCCGCTCTGCTTGGCTGGCCCATTCCCAAGATGATCTCCATGAATGCCTGGCAGGAAATCCTCGGTTATCTGAAAGCGAAGGTTAACACCCAGAGCTACCAGACGTGGCTTCGGCCGACCCGCTTCAGCCACGTTGCAGACGGAAGTCTCGTGGTGCGCGTGCCTAACCGCGAGTTTCAGGACTGGATCGACGAAAAGTATGGCGCCATGATCACCGACGCCTTGGGAGAGCTAAGGCTCAGTTATCACCACATCTCATACGTCTTTGACGATGTCATCGAGCTCAAGCCTGAGCGCTCGGCCGATCAGAAGGTAGTACAGGGCAAGCTTGATTTTGATTCTTCGTCCCACCAACTGGACGCGCGCTATACGTTTGACGCATTTGTGGTTGGTTCGTGCAACCAGTTTGCTCACGCCGCGGCCCGCGCCGTGGCGCAGTCTCCGTCTAAAATGTACAACCCTCTTTTTCTCTACGGAGGAGTTGGATTGGGCAAGACGCACCTGATGCACGCCGTCGGGCACATGATCAAGAGCCAGTGGAAGGAAATGCGCTTGGCTTACGTTTCCTCAGAAACGTTCACCAATGAGGTGATTAATTCCCTTCGCTACGATCGCATGATTTCCCTGCGCGAAAAGTATCGCAACGTGGACGTGCTTTTGGTGGATGATATTGAATTTATAGCGGGCAAAGAACGTACTCAGGATGAGTTCTTCCACACCTTTAACGACCTCTACCAGGCACAGAAACAGGTGGTGATTTCAAGTGATTGTGCGCCAAAGGAAATTCCGGCGCTCGAAGAGCGGCTGCGCTCGCGGTTTGCCTGGGGCCTCACGGCGGACCTTCAGCCTCCCGATCTCGAAACTAAAATGGCCATTCTCGGCAAGAAGGCTGAGGTTTCGGGATATGTTTTACCCCCTGACGTCGCTGAGTTTATTGCTTCAAGAATCAAAGCGAGTATTCGCGACCTTGAGGGGGCTTTAACTCGCCTGCTGGCTTACTCGTCTTTGACAGCCGAAGAGGTCTCTCTGGGAATGGCCCATCAAGTGCTAAAAAATGTTGTGGATCAAGATGAGCGCCGTGTTTCGATTGAGAACATCCAACGGCTCATCTGCCGGGAATTTGGTTTGAGCCTTGGGCAGTTGAAATCCAAGAACAACAGCCAGAAAATCGCTTACCCTCGGCAGTTGGCTATGTACCTTGCCAAGCAACTTACTCCCACATCACTGCCGCAGATTGGAAGAGAGTTTGGCGGAAAACACCACACCACGGTGCTGCATTCCGTCAATAAGATCACAGGGTTGCGTAAGGAAAATCGCGATTTAAACAGACTTATCAACAAGCTGACCGATAGCCTGAATTAAACTTATGCCTTTCAGGATGAAATTGCATCCTCGGAAGTAATTGTGGAATTTTTAGTGAAGCCTATTTTGCACAGGAGTTCACAAAAAACACCCATTCCCTTATACTGGATGCTTTTGTTAAGTTATTTAAATCCTGTAGGATATTAAGATATCCACATATTCACAGCGCCTACTACTAATACTTTATTGATAGGTGTATAAGATTATGGAATTCACAGCTCGTAAGGCTGAACTTCTAAAGGAACTGGATCTAGCGCAGGGTGTTGCGGAAAAGAAAACTACCATTCCAATTCTCTCCAACATCCTGCTCGAAGTTACCGATTCCGAACTTCGCCTCAGTGCGACCGACCTGGAACTAGGTCTTCGCTCGGCGTGTCCGGCGCGGGTGAAGAAGACGGGGGCGTCAACCGTCCCTGGTAAACGGCTGCTTGAAATCGTCCGGTCGCTTCCCGATGCGGAAATTAAGTTTAAGGCTCTGGAGAATCACTTCATTCAGGTAACGTGTGAACGCTCCTCTTTTAAGCTGGCTGGAATGGCCAGGGATAATTTTCCATCTCTGCCAGAGATTCCTACCACACTGGCAACGATCCCCGCTGGCGTCTTAACGCCCATGATCCAAAGGACAGGCTTTGCCATCTCGAGCGAGGATTCCCGTTACACACTCAACGGCGCGCTTCTACTGCTGAAACCAGATCGCATTTTAATGGTGGCAACGGATGGCCACCGCCTGGCACAGGCTGAGAGAGAAATAGCAGTGGAAGGTCTCAATAGCGAATTACGGGTCTTGATCCCGAAAAAGGCCATGGCGGAAATTCAGAGGCTGCTTGCGCAGGGCGGGGATACAGCGCCCATCCATTTTGCCAAGGATGAAAGCCACCTTTTCTTCTCGGTGGGCCATCGCGTCCTGATTTCTCGCGTTCTTACAGGCCAATTTCCAAATTACGAGGCGGTGCTTCCGCGCGATAACACCCGCATGCTCGATGTGAACAAAACCCAACTTATAGAGGCCATTCGCCGGGTTGCCCTACTCGCTGATGAAAGATCGAGGGTTATCCGGTTTCAGATGGCAGACAATCACATGGAGCTGTTTTCATCGAATGGCGACTACGGGGACGCTCATGACGAGCTTGACGTGGAGTACACAAGCGAGTCCATGCAGATTGGTTTTAATTATCAGTATCTGCTCGACTTCCTTGAGGTGGCGGGCGAGAGTGAGAAAATCCGCCTGGAATTAAAGGATGAGCAGAGCGCGGGCCAGTTCCGTCCCGCGGAAGACGACGCCTGCCGCTACCGGTACGTTGTGATGCCGATGCGTGTGTGAGTTCGCAAAACACGGCATTGGGGGGACGCGGCCCGTGGTGCTCTGCCGCCTACGGAGCAGCAAAACCGGCGGTCGCAGGCCACCGCTACAGCATGGGAGGAAGGTTAAGCTAAGTGGAAGAACCCGGCAAGATCATGGAAGCAAGGGCCGCTGAGAGCGAGCGGTATGATGCAGCGAGTATTAAGGTCCTGGGCGGATTAGACGCCGTGCGGAAGCGCCCGGCGATGTACATTGGATCAACCGGGCAAATAGGTTTGCACCACCTCGTCTGGGAGGTCGTGGATAACTCGGTGGATGAGGCCCTCGCCGGCTTTTGTGATCATATTGACGTGACGGTGCATTCCGATAATTCCATTACCGTGGTGGACAACGGGCGAGGAATTCCAGTTGACCAGCATAAGGAGGAAGGGCGCTCGGCTGCGGAAGTCGTCATGACGGTGCTGCACGCCGGAGGAAAATTCGACACCAAGAGCTATAAAGTTTCTGGCGGCTTGCACGGCGTCGGTGTCTCAGTGGTGAACGCTCTTTCTGAGTCGCTGGATCTCGAAATCTGGCGCGAGTCGCCGGGCGAGAAGACGCGCTACACGTGGGAGCAATCCTACGAGCGCGGTAAGCCGGTCGGGCCGCTAAAAAGAACAGGAAAAACGGAACGGCGCGGCACCAAGATCACCTTTCTACCCGACGCCACAATTTTCACCTCTGTTGAATTCAACTACGACACTCTGGCGCAGCGCCTGCGCGAAGTATCGTTTCTCAATAAGGGCCTTACCATCCGCCTAAAGGATGAGAGGGCCGACAAGCAGGCCGAGTTCCACTACACGGGCGGCATCGCGGAATTTGTAAAGCACTTAAACAAAAACAAAGACGTCCTGCATCCGGTCCCCATCTATGCTGAAGCGCAGCGCGATGACGTCAACGTTGAATTTGCCATCCAGTATAACGACGCCTACGCGGAGACGATGTTTTCCTTTGCCAACAATATCAACACCGTCGACGGCGGCACGCACCTTTCGGGATTCCGCGCCGCGCTCACGCGCGCCATTAACCAGTTCGGCCAGAATCAAGGCTTATTCAAAGACCTCAAAGAGAACCTGACCGGAGAAGACGTGCGCGAAGGTTTGGTGGCCGTCATCAGCGTTAAGCTGCCGCAGCCGCAGTTCGAAGGACAGACGAAGGGCAAGCTGAACAGTGACATTCAGAGCGTCGTGGCGAGTTTTGTCTACGAAAAGCTCATGGAGCACTTTGAGAAAAACCCCGCCGTAGGCCGCAAAATCTGCTCAAAGTCGATTGAAGCATCTCGCGCCCGCGAGGCGGCGCGCAAGGCCCGCGAGCTTACCCGGCGCAAAGGAGCACTCGATTCCGGCGGCCTGCCGGGAAAACTTTCCGATTGCCAGGAGAAAGATCCCGAGCGGTGCGAATTGTTTCTGGTAGAAGGTGATTCAGCCGGCGGCTCCGCCAAGCAGGGCCGCGACCGCCGCTATCAGGCCATTCTGCCGCTGCGTGGCAAAATCCTCAACGTGGAGAAGGCGCGCTTTGACAAGATGCTGGGCCACGAAGAAATCCGCGCGCTCATCACCGCCATCGGCACGGGCATTGGCAAGGACGATTTTGATATCGCCAAGCTCCGCTATGGAAAGATCATCATCATGACCGACGCGGACGTGGACGGCTCTCACATTCGCACGCTTTTGCTCACCTTCTTGTACCGCCAGATGCCGGAACTCGTGGAGCGCGGGAACGTCTACATCGCCCAGCCTCCTCTTTATTTGATCAAGAAGGGGAAGAGCGCGCGCTACATCCGCGATGAGAAGGAGTTTCGCCGCGAAGTGATGCGCCGCGCCACCGAAGATCACAGCGTGGAACTGGGCGATGACGGGAAAACGGTGAAGCTCCAAGGCGGCGACCTGACCAATTTTCTTATGGCCCTCGCCGAGTACGTGGATCTTTTCGATAAGCTGGAAAAACGGCTTGGCGACAAGCGGCCCATTAACGCTCTGCTCAAGGCGGAGCTCGGCAAGAAGGCGGAGCTTGAGGCTCAGACTAAGCTTGAGGCCGTGGCCGGCGTGCTGAAGAACGCGGGCTTCACGTGCGTCATAAAATTGGATGAAGAGCACAACCTCTATGTGCTTAACGTTTCGAATGAGGTCCTCGGCGAGCGCGTGATCGACTGGGAGTTGATTTCGAGCCCTGATTACAAGCGGCTGCTGGACCTCCATCGCCGTGTTCAGATGCACGACAGGCCGCCTTTCGTCATCGCTTCAAACGGCGACCGCATCAGCATCCAGGACCGCCGCGAGCTGCTGGATCACGTGATGGCCGCGGGAAAGAAAGCGTTTACTGTGCAGCGCTTCAAAGGCCTCGGCGAGATGAACCCGGACCAGTTGTGGGAAACCACCATGGACGCCGAGCGGCGCATGCTGCTGCAGGTGAGGGTGGAAGACCAGGTTGAGGCGGACTCCATCTTTACCGTGCTCATGGGCGACGCCGTCGAGCCGCGCCGCCAATTCATCGAAGGCAACGCCCTGGACGTCAAAAACCTGGATATTTAACGGGAATAGGTGGCGCACCGGAACCTCTCGCGGCTGGCTTTACTTCGCGCTGAGATGGCAGGCCTGATCGGACTTGGATCGATCAATTTTGACGCCACGATTTTCCTCGAGCACTGAGATCGCTGCATCTCTTACTTCCGCTGAACACTCAGGTGGTGCGTACACGAAGCTTTTCCACTTATTGTAGGCATACGCTTCGGTCCACTGCTCAAGGGGAAAGAACTTTTCGACAGTTTCGGGATCGGCTCCCACATTCGTCTGAATATAGGCGACACTGCTTTTCATCCGGGGCACAGACGGAACGCTAAGCAGAATCTCGCCCGCGTTGCAGTTTATCCCAGATGTGCCGACTCGCTTGTGGATTTCCTGTTCGAGAATTGTCAGGTCCTGAGGTGAATCCGACAAATCAATTAATTGCTTGCGTTCGTAACCGTCCCAGTTCAGTACAGTCCGTCGCGATATTTCCACGCATCTTAGGAAGAGGTTTCGGCTGCGAAACCTCTTCAGCATTTTCCGTACGTAGTCGTCGCCAAAGCCCCCGATTTGTCCGAAGAATTCGTCGTCCGTCACATAGAGGTAGTCAACAGGATCGGTAAAGCTGACACGGTTCCGTCAAAGTGGGTGTGGGATCGAGTGGGGGAATGGAGGAGGGGAGCAGGAGTTGGAGTGCGGCGATGTGTTTTGGGGGGACATTTTGAGGCAGGGCACGTCGAAGGATCGCGATGACAGGCG
>JBOGJX010000209.1:0-4547 GCA_050745285.1 Terriglobia bacterium | reverse complement strand
GCGGGAGAGTGTAAACAGCGGTTTCCTGGCGGGATGGCTAAAGCCATGCCCTTCCGGATCCCTTTTCATGCCTTACCGGTATCGCAATGCGACATGAACAACTGTTAAAAAGTATGCTGTCGCTCAGAACCGAGCCCGCTTACGAGATATTACACAGCACCTCGCCACCCAGGCCTGCCTTGCGTGCCTTCTTCCCCGTCATCAATCCTTTGGAAGTCGTCAAAATAGTGACGCCCATTCCGCCCATCACGCGGGGGATTTCACCCGCCCCGGCATAAACCCGCCGCCCCGGCTTGGAAACGCGGTCAATCGTCGTGATGACACTCTCTCCGTCGGTCCCATAACGCAGGGTGATGCGCAAAAGCCGCTTCTTGCCTTCTTCGGAGCTCTTGTAGGCGCCAATGTAGCCTTCCTCTTTCAGAATCGCGGCAATCCCAACCTTCAGGGTCGAGGCGGGCATATCCACTCGCTGGTGCCGGGCGCGGATTCCGTTGCGGATTCGCGTCAACATGTCGGCAATAGGATCTGTAACTGCTGCCATAAGACTCCCTGTCCAAAAGGCCCAAACTAGAAATCAGAAACTAGAAAAGGCCTGGTTTCCCCAGTTCCTTCCGCTACCAACTCGACTTGGTCACGCCGGGAATATCACCACGCAGCGCGAGCTGGCGGAAGCACAACCGGCACATCTCAAACTTGCGCAGGAAACCTCGCGGACGCCCGCAAATCCGGCAGCGGTTGCGATGCCGGATCTTGAACTTCGGCTTCTTCACGAGTTTGGCCATCTGCGATGTTCGCGCCACAGCTTATCCTCCCGCCTTCTCGCCCCCGGCCTCGCCGGCCGGACGGCGCCGCGCCTCCTGCCGGAAGGGCATACCCAGGTGCCGCAGCAGCGCCAGAGCTTCGGCGTCTGTGCGCGCGTCGGTCACAATCGAAATATTCATTCCCTTGGTCTTATCGACTTTTGAGTATTCGATTTCGGGAAAGAGCAATTGATCCTTTAAGCCAAGCGTGTAATTGCCCCGTCCGTCAAAAGCGCGTGTGGAAAGCCCCCGGAAATCGCGCACGCGAGGCAGGGCGATGTTGGTAAGGCGGTCAACGAATTCGTACATCACGTCGCCCCGCAGCGTCACCATCGCCCCGATCGGCATGCCCTGGCGCAGCTTAAAGTTTGCAATGGATTGCCGTGCGCGCGTAATCACCGGCTTCTGGCCCGTGATCATGCCAAGTTCATTGGTCGCCGAGTCGAGGAGCTTCGCGTTTTGAATCGCCTCGCCAAGGCCCACATTCACCACGACCTTGCGCAGTCGCGGGACCGCCGCCAGGTTCTGGTACTGGAACTCCTTGACCAGCGCCGGCACAACCTCTTTCTTGTATCGTTCTTTCAGACGTGGAGTCATTTTGTAAAATCAGAAATCAGACATTTGAAATTGAAAATTTGAAATCAGATTGCCTTCTATCGGTCGAGCACTTGCCCACACTTCACGCAAACGCGGACCTTCTTGCCTTCCGCCTTCTCCCGATACTGGATCCGGGTAGGCCCGCAATCACCACAGACCATCGCTACGTTCGAAACATGGATGGGGCCTTCCTTCTCCAAAACGCCGCCTCGGATCTGCTTGGAGGGATTCGGGCGGGTGTGCCGTTTGATCATGTTCACGTGCTCGACGAAAAGGCGGCTCTTCTGCGGCTCCACATCAAGCACGCGGCCTTCCTTGCCCTTATCGCGCCCAGCCATCACCCGGACCGTGTCATTCTTGCGGATGTTGAGCCCTCTCGGCATTACAAAACCTCCGGCGCCAGCGAAACAATCTTCATGAATTTCTTCTCGCGCAACTCGCGGGCCACCGGGCCAAAAACGCGGGTCCCGACCGGCTCGCCGGCGTCACTAATCAGCACCGCGGCGTTTTCGTCGAAGCGGATGTAGCTTCCATCCCGGCGCCGTTGCTCTTTCCTCATCCGCACGATGACGGCCTTCACCACTTTCCCCTTGGGAATGGCGCTGTCCGGCGCCGCCTCCTTCACCGCCGCAGTGATCACATCGCCCAGTGCGGCTTGCAACCCCACGTCGCCGCCCAGCGGCAGAATGCAGGAAAGCTTGCGAGCGCCCGAGTTATCCGCCACCCGGAGCATGGTGCGCATTCCGATCATACGCCACTCTCCGAACCGGGAGTCATCGAACCCACCATCACCGGATTCGCACGCGAGATCACTTCCGCCACGCGCCAGCGCTTAAGGGCGCTCAGGGGCCGCGTCTCCTGGATGCGGACCGTGTCGCCCATGCGGCACTCGCTCTTCTCGTCGTGCGCCAGGAAGTTGCCCGACCGGCGCACCACCCGCTTGTAGAGTGGATGATTGATCTGCCGTTCCACCGTGACCACCACGGTCTTTTGCATCTTGTTGCTGGTCACAATGCCGACTTTTTCCTGCCTTCTTCGCATAGCCGCCTTTTCCGTCATCCAAAAAATCTTGCGTCAACCTTACGCCTTGGCGTTTTTCCCTGCCTGTCCTTCGAGCGCCAGTTGCCGCTGCAAGGTCTTAGCCCTCGCAATGTCCCTGCGCAGCACGCGAATTTTGGCGAGGGTTTCCGTCTGCCCGTTCATAAGCTGAAACTTCAGCCGGAACAATTGGCCGGAGAACTCACGCTCTTTTTGGACGAGTTCTTCGGCTGTCCATTCCCGCATTTTTTCCGCTTTCATCCCCGATCACTCCCCGGCGCTTTAGTGTGACACCGTCCGGCTGACAAATTGCGTGGACAGCGCCAGCTTGTGGCTGGCCAGCCTCAACGCCTCGCGGGCGTCCGCCTCGCTGACGCCTTCCATCTCATACAGAATCCGCCCTGGCTTCACCACCGCAACCCAGAACTCCGGCGCTCCCTTACCCTTACCCATGCGCGTTTCAGCGGGCTTCTTGGTAACGGGCTTATCCGGGAATATCCGGATCCAAAGCTTTCCGCCGCGCTTGATGAAGCGCATAATCGCCACGCGCCCGGCCTCAATCTGCCGCGCCGTGATCCAGCCTGGCTCAAGCGTCTTCAGGCCGTAGTCGCCGAAGGATAGTGACGACCCGCGCCAAGCCTTGCCACGCATGCGGCCGCGCTGTTGCTTGCGAAACTTAACTTTCGAGGGCATTAACATAGAGTTTGAATCGCAGTCGAAATCATCCCGGCAATTGCGCTTGCCGCATTACACCACAACAGGAGGCGCGGCTGGAACTGTAGGAGCCGCAGCAGGGGGCGCCGGAACCCCGGGGGCTACAGGACCCGCCGGGGCCGCAGCGGCCGGTCCAGGCGCAGCCTTGGCCTCGGCCGCCGTCTTCTGCGGCCGGTTCTTCTGCTCGAGAATCTCACCATTATAAATCCAGCACTTCACGCCAATCACACCGTACGTTGTCTTCGCTTCCGCCATTCCGAAATCAATATTGGCGCGCAGCGTGTGCAGCGGCAGCCGCCCTTGCAGGTACCACTCGGATCGCGCAATTTCAGCCCCGTTCAGCCGGCCGCCGCAGCGCACCTTAATCCCTTTGCAACCAAAGCGCAACGCCGAGTCCACCGCCTTACGCATGGCGCGCCGGAAGGCTACACGCTTTTCCAACTGCAGGCAAATCGCCTCCGCCACAAGCTGGGCATTGACCTCGGGACGGCGCACTTCCTGAATGCTGATCGGAAGCACCTCGCGGCCCGTCCGCTTCTGGATTTCCTGGCGCAAGCGGTCGATTTCCGCCCCCTTGCGTCCAATGATGATTCCCGGCCGGGCCGTAAAAATCGTGACCTTGAGCTTGTTCCCGGGACGCTCGATTTCAATCGACGCCACCCCGGCGCTTTGCAGCTCCTTCTTAAGCCGCTTTTTCAGCGCGAGATCTTCGTGCAGCAAGTCCGCGTATCCCCTCTTCGCAAACCAGCGCGATTTCCACGTCTTTGTGTAGCCAAGACGGAAACCATAGGGATGAACTTTCTGGCCCACTCGAAACCTCCTGGCGCCGCAGGGTGCCACGTCACGGGGCTTGTGCCGCGCGCTGTTGGATTAGCTGAAGCCCACTACCCGCTGCCTAACCCCTAATCTTTTTCCTCAAACTTCACCACCACCGTAATATGGCTTGTCCGCCGTTGATACCGGTAAGCCCGGCCCATCGGAGCCGGACGGATGCGCTTCACGCGCGGCCCATCATCCACGTAAGCCCGGGCCACAATGAGATCGTCAACGTCCACGTGCTCGGATTTCTGTTCCGCGTTGGCAATCGCCGACCGCAGGGTTTTTTCCACCTCGCGCGTAATCCGCTTCTTGGTGAACTTCAGGATATTGATCGCCTCTCCCACTTGCCGGCCGCGGATCAGGTCCACCACCAACCGCGCCTTCTGCGGCGAGACCCTCAGATATTTTGTTGTGGCTCGAGCTTCCATGATCCTATTCCTCAATTACGAGCAGTCGGTCATATCGCGATGCGACACTCGCAAAGCATGAAAATAGACCGGAAGGGCATGGCTTCAGCCATGCCGCCAGGGAACTGCTATCTACTTCTCCCGCTGCGGCGCTGGGCCGGCGGCCCAGCGC